>DASVUT010000326.1:0-5556 GCA_036386955.1 Sphingomonas sp.
GCGCGGACCAGGTCGACACCGGCTCGTATCCGCGCGCCAGCTTGTGTTCGCCCTGTGCGCCGGCCTCGACGCGCGACAGCCCGAGCGCGATGGCGGCGTCGATCGCCTGGTAGTAGCAGAGTTCGAAATGGAGGAATGGCACCTCCTGCGTGCAGCCCCAGTAGCGGCCGTAGAGCGCGTCCGCTCCAACGAGGTTGAGCGCGCCCGCGATCGGCCGCGCGTCCCGTTCGGCCAGGATCATCAACACCCGGTCGCCTAGCGCCTCGCCCAGCATCGGAAAAAAGGGGCGCGTCAGATAAGGGCGGCCCCATTTGCGCGCGCCGGTATCCTGATAAAAGGTCCAGAACGCATCCCAGTGGCGCGGCTCGATGGCGGGGCCGGACAGGTGGCGGATGGTCAGGCCTTCGACCGCGGCGGCGCGTTCCTTGCGAACCGCCTTGCGCTTACGGCTGGCGAGCGTGGCCAGGAAATCATCGAAGCTCCCATAGCCGCGGTTGTGCCAGTGGAACTGCGTGCCCTCGCGCAGCAGCCATCCGGCGCGTTCGAAGAGCGGCAGCTGGTCCGCGTCGACGAAGGTCGCGTGCGCCGATGACAGGTCGTTGCCGTCCACGACCGATTCGATCGCCGACAGCAGGGCAGGTGCCGCCGCAGGGTCGCGCAGCAGCAGTCGTGGGCCCGGCACGGGGCTGAATGGCGAGGCGATCTGCAGCTTGGGATAATAGGTACCGCCCGCCCGGCCCCAGGCATCCGCCCAGCCATGGTCGAAGACATATTCGCCCTGGCTGTGCGACTTGCCATAAGCGGGTGCGACCGCGACCGCGCGGCCACACGCATCCTCGACTACCAGGGGCAGTGGCTGCCATCCCGATCGCCCGCCCACGCTGCCCGAGGCTTCCAGCGCGGCCAAGAAGGCGTGGCTGACGAACGGATTGCCGGCGCCGGCGCAGGCATCCCAATCGGCGGCGGGGATGGCGGCGACCGAATCGGACAGGCGAGCGGTGAAGCCGGTCATCGGCCTTACATCGCCCCGAACTTGCGACGATCAACGTCATTCAACGCTCGTGCCGCGCCTGTCGAAGCACAGGTTACCGATCCGCTCTTCGACACGCTCGGAACGAACGGTGGCAGGATCAGGGCTCGATCTCGACGATCGCATCGATCTCGACCGCGGCACCCAGCGGCAGGACGGGGACGCCGACCGCCGAGCGGGCATGCCGCCCCGCATCGCCGAACAGCGCGACCATCAGTTCGGACGCGCCATTGGCGACCTTGGGCTGATCGGTGAAAGTCGCGGCGGAGTTCACGAACACGCCGAGCTTCACGATGCGGCGGACGCGGCCGAGGTCGCCGAGGTGCTTGTTCAACTGTGCCACGATCATCAGGCCACAGGCGCGTGCGGCCTCCTGCCCTTCCTCCAGCGACACGTCTTCGCCTAGGCGGCCGGTGATGAGCTGACCATCGCGAAAGGGGAGCTGGCCCGACAGGTGGACCAACCCGCCCGCCTCGACGACGGGAACATAGGCCGCGACGGGCGCGGCGGCTTGCGGAAGCGTCAGGCCGAGACTGGCGAGCGCGGCGTCGATACGAGCTGTCATGCCCCGGTGCCTATAAGCGCCAGCCGCCGCGTCAAGCCTGCGCCGCCACACCGGCGGCGAAGCGCGCCTCGATCCACGCCTGCGCCGCGGGCCAGGTATCGATGCGGGCATGCGCGAACGGAGCTGGCGGGTGAGCGGCGGCCAGGTCCGGTTCGGCGATCAGGTGGAGTCGGTGAACCCCCGGTGCGTGACGCGCGACCGATTCATGGTGTCCGGCCAGATCGTCGACGAACACCGTGACCGGGCCGCCATGTTCGGCGACGAGCCGCGCGACGGGCGCGCCCTTGCCACCCTGATTGCAGACGACGCGGTGGGTGATGCCGAACGCGGCGAGCTGTTCGACACGGTCCGTGTGGCAGACGTCCTGAAGGTTGGTGAGGATGACGATATCCGCCTGCTGCGCCAGCGCCGCCAGCGCCTCCGCCGCGCCGGGCACCAAGGTCTGGCGCGCCATTTCGCCGGGGAAGAACCCGCCGAGCAGCGCCCACATCTCCTGAGTGGTCGGCGGCGGGCTGCCGTCCCGCCGCGTCAGGGCGGTGGAGAAGTCTGGCGCGCCGAGCGCGAAGTCGATCTGATGCGCCGCATCCAGCCAGGTGGCGAAATGGCGCACCATATGGACCAGCACCTCGTCGCAATCGGTGATGAGCAGCGGGCGCGTCATGCCTCGAGCCTCTCGCGGGCGGCGACCAGGGATTCGGGCCGGACATTCAGATCGTTGGCGCAGGCGAGAAGATCGCGCTCGTTCGACTCCAGGAACGACAAAGTCGCGGCGAGCACCGCAGGATCGCCGGCGCTCGCGCGCAAGCCCGCGGGATCGAGCCCGGTCAGGTCGAGCAGCCGGTGCGCGCGGTCGGGATCGCCCAGGATCCAGACCAGCGCGTGCAGCGCCAGGTCGTCGGGAGAAGCAGACGCGGAAGGATCGTTTGTGTCGGAAACCGGCATTGCGTATCAACGATCCTCGGGGCTGATGGGGGATGCGCTCGCGTGGCAAAAAGGGTGCTCGTTGTCGAGGACAACGAACTGAACCTGAAGCTGTTCTGCGACCTGCTGCGCGCCCACGACTATGTCGCCGAGCCCGTACGCGACGGGCGCGAGGCGGTGGCGCGTGCGCGTGCGTTCCAGCCCGACCTGATCATCATGGACATCCAGATGCCGCACGTGACGGGCCATGAGCTGATCGTCGAGCAGAAGGCCGATGAGGAGCTGGCGCGGATTCCGGTCATGGCGGTCACCGCCTATGCCGGGCGCGACGACGAGGAGCGGATCAGGGGCGCGGGCGCGAACGCTTATGTGTCCAAGCCGATCAGCCTGGCGCGGTTCATGGAGGCGGTAAGAGCTCTCATGTGAGGCTCGCCGTCATGCCGGGCTTGATCCGGCATCCATGGTGCTGCGCCTGGGCCAGGGATGCGCCAGGGTGCGCCATGGACCCCGGGTCAAGTCTGGGGTGACGAGTTGGGGGGAGGGAGCGGTAGCTCGTCGCGGCAAAGCCGCGCCGTCGGTCGTCGCTGGAGCGACGCCGGCCGGGCTGGCGTCGAGACGCGGATTAGCTCTGCTAATCCGCTACGCCAGGTTCACTTGATCTTCGTTTCCTTGAAGTCGACGTGCTTGCGCACGACGGGATCGTACTTCTTGAAGCTCAGCTTCTCGGTCTTGGTGCGCGGATTCTTCTTGGTGACGTAGAAGAAGCCGGTGTCTGCCGAGCTCAGCAGCTTGATCTTTACGGTAGTCGGCTTGGCCATGAGCCCGGTGTCCTGCAAATGTGAAAGCGGGCGGTGACCCCGTGGTCCCACCCGAACAGCAGGGGCGCATGGCGCAAGGGCACGCGCAAGTCAACCGACGCCGCGCGTCACCGATCGTTAACCATTTGGGCGCACGCTCGCGATCGGACGAGGAGAGAGCGAAATGGCAAGCGCGGCACGGGCACAGGCGAGTGACTGGGATCAGGTCCGGGCAGACCTGGACGCGCGGATCGCCGCGATCGACGTTCGCGCGCCTTATTGCAGCGCGCGCGAGCTGGCACCGCAGGTCGATGCGATCCGGATGATTGCGCATCGCAACGGCATGGCCCCGGCCGTCACCGTCGCGCACTTCATCGATTCGGCGCTGTCGCGCGGCGAATCGGGGGTGCTGGTGCATGGCTGGCTGGCGATGCTGCGCGATGCGGTGGGCAGCGAGCGGCAGGATCTGGATGCTGCGCACGCCTTTGCCGCCGCATGCTCGGTGCGCCTGGCGAGCTGAGATGGATGGATTGATGGCGGCGCTGGTCGTGGCGCTGCTGGCACAAGGGGCGGATCGGTTCGCGTGGCTGGTCGCGGTGCTAGCCGATCGCTGGGGCGCGGCGCTGGTGATGGCGATGGCGGCGCTGGCGCTGGTTCTGGCCAGCGGGATCGCGGCGGCGGGCGGCGCGCTGATCGCGCCGCAACTGACGCCGGCGGCCGATCAGCTTTTCGTGGCTTTGGCGCTCGTGTTCGCCGGCGGCGGGGCGTTCTTGCCCGTCAAGGCGCCCGACCGGCTGGCGGGGTGGCGGGTCGGCGCGGTGCTGACGAGCATGGTCGGGCTGTTCATCCTGGCGTTCGGCGATGCGGTCATGTTCGTGGTGCTGACACTGGCCGCGCGGACATCGGTGCCGTGGCTGGCGGCGGCGGGGGCGACGATCGGGTCGCTAGCGGCGGTGGCACCGGCGGCGGTGCTGGGCGAGGCGGGGTGGCGGAGTTTGCCTTTGACGGGCGTCCGCCGCGCAGGGGGCGCGGTGCTGCTCCTAGCCGGCGTCGCATCCGGGCTGGGCGCGTTGGGGCTCGTCTGAGTGGGAGCCAATCATTACATGGTCGGTTGAACGCGACATCATGGAGGAGCCCCCGATGGCCGAAATCGATCCTGCGCTGAAGACGCCCACCGACCTGAACCGTAACGATCTGCGATCGGTCGCGGATGCGCTGAACGGGGCGCTGGCGGACGCTTATGCGATCTACCTCAAGACCAAGAACTTCCACTGGCACGTGTCGGGGCCGCATTTTCGCGATTACCACCTGATGCTCGACGAGCAGGCGGCGCAGATCCTGGCGGTCACCGACGACATCGCCGAGCGCGTCCGCAAGACTGGCGGCACCACGCTGCGCTCGATCGGCGACATCGCGCGGCGGCAGACGATCACCGACAACGACCGCGCGTTCGTTCCGCCCGGCGACATGCTGACCGAATTGCGGCAGGACAATCTGACGCTGGTTGAACGGTTCCGCGAAGCGCGCGAAGCGGCGGAGGCGGCCAAGGACACCGCCACCAGCAGCCTGGCCGACGAATGGATCGATCAGGCCGAAGAGCGCGCCTGGTTCCTGTTCGAGGCGGGGCGGGGAGTCAGCGGGTTGCAGGCCGGAGTGTAAGCAGCCACAGGTCGGGGGGTGCGGCGAAGCGCAGCGGGAGGACGCTGGTGCCCGTGCCCGCGGTGACGACGGTGGTGCGATCGCCGTCCCGGATGATGCCGCACCGCCAGCGTGCGTGCGTGGCCTCGACCGGTGGGCCGATGATCGGGAGCACGATCTGCCCGCAATGCGTGTGCCCGGCGACGACGAGCCCGCGCACGAACCCGGGCACTTCGGGCGTGTGGGTCAGCAGCACGGGGGCGCCGCCGACGCGCGCCATCGCGATGCGCGTCGCCGACAGGCGGGCGTGGCGGGTGATGCGGTCGTCGAGTCCGGCGAGCGCCAGCGGTCCCGCGCGCAAGGCTTCGTTGGCGAGCACGCGGACGCCGGCGCGTTCCAGCGCGGCGCGGATGGCCGCGGCATGGGTCCAGTAATCGTGGTTGCCGAGCACCGCCACGACGCCGAGTGATGGCCGGAGCCGCGCGAGCGGCTCGGTCAGACCGGGTGCGGCGTCTGCGTCAGCGCGCTCGTGACCTGCCACGAAATCACCCGCCAGTACGACGAGATCGGGCGTTAGAGCGTTCACTTGGTCGGCGATCCGCGTG
>DASVUT010000327.1:0-13807 GCA_036386955.1 Sphingomonas sp.
ACGAAGCCGAACACCTCGTCCGGCCCGGCGGCGACCGTCAGTGTCTCCTCATATTCGCCCATGGGTTCGTCGGCCATCGCGCTTCCTCCGCTAGTCGGAGAAGCGAACGGCGGGTACGCGCGGCCGTTCCGCCGTGAAAAACATATGGCCAGCATCAACATAGGCTATTGCGCAGGCGGGCAAAGCGCGTCCGCTCAGGGCAGGTGCGTCACCGGATACTTACGTCTGTAGTCGGCCAGAGCTGTCCCGCAGCAGCCAGAAGCGGGTGTACCGCTGCAAGCGCGGCAGGATGAGCCATTGCAGTATCGCGGTGAGTATCAGTGACGAGGGCAGAAGCTGGAGCAGTGGCGATGCATCCTTCAACGCCGCGCGAACTACCAGATTGATGACGAGCAGCACCGGGTAAACCGCCAGCCACGTAAGGACAAAGCGCTTCCACTTGCTCGCGCTCGCATCGCTGGGCAGTTCAAAGGCGACGCTATCGCCGGCCTTAGTCTGGCTCAGTGCCGTGGAGAAGCCGTCGGCGATGGCGACATGGGTCTTCGATTTCTTATCCGCTTGCCACCGCTCAGCCGCGCCCTGATCGTTGAAACGAAAGAGCAGATGCTGAAACACGGCCGTCTGGCCGAGCCGGATCGTGGCGCGGTAACCAGGTGCGGCGCGAGCGAGGCGGTTGAGTTCTTCCACCCACCGTTCGAAATCCTTCTCACGGCCGGCGCGGATCGCCCGGCTCATGACAATGGTGACTGTTTGATCCGGGTCTGCTGGCATGGGCGCGTCAACGTGCCATGCCGTGGTCTCGTTGCCACTTAGTGCGGGCAACCGATCATCGCGGCCAGGTTGTTGCACCGACGAGCACCTCAGGACGCGGTCGACACTCAAAGACAATGGAGTACGCTGAACCTGAATCAATGTCCGGCTCTAGGCTGCGGGGAAGCGTGCTGTGCGTCCGTCTCTGGGTCTGATTGGTAGCAGGCGGCGGGCTCTCCTGGGCTCCTGATCAGGGCTGCCGGTTCAATGCGCGGTGATGCGCCTGAGCACGTCGTCGTAGGGCACGAGGTCGAGAAAGGCGGTGGCCTCGGCGACGCGGCCGCCGCGCATGCGGAAGATCCAGACATAGCTGTTGCGGTATGCGAGGCCGTCTCGTGCCGTCCCCTGGCCATCCCAGTGCACGACGACCTTGTCGCCCTTGCTCCAGATGTCGCGAACGGTCGGGCGGACCGGCCTGGCGAGACGGGAGCCGAAAGGCCTGACCGCGCGGTCCAGGAAGTCCCGTCGACTGCGGTACACGCCCGCGGAAGGGCCGGATCCCTTGATCGTCCAGACGACGTCCGGGGCGAGCAGCTCCTCGAAGAAGCCGGAACCGCCGGCGGCCCAGCGGGCGAACGCCCGGCTGACGATCCGTTCGTTCCGCGTCTCAATGGAGCTCTGACATTGAGCCTGGGCGCCGGTGACGGCAGGGGCGGCGAGGCTCATCCCAGGCGTCAGCAGAACCGCCGCCAGAACGTGCAGCTTGAGCATGAAGGCTTCCTTTCTGATCGCTATCCTCAGGCGGCGTTCCGGCACGCATCGCGATGGCCGTTCCGCCGAACATGAGCTGCTGGACCATCGGTCGGGCCATGAAGCGGTCGGGAAAGGTGGGTGTGGGCGCGCTTATCGCCTGCAGTCGGTTCAGCTGATCGGGGGTAAGCGCCACCGCCAGCGCGCCGAGATTGTCTTCGGCCTGGGCGAGCGTGCGCGCGCCGATGATGGGCGAGACTACAGCGGGGTTGGCGAGCGTCCAGGCCAGCGCCACCTGCGACGGCGTCGCGCCGCTCTCGCGCGCGACCTCGGCCACGACGTCGGCGATCGCCAGCGAGCGCGCGTTGAGATGCCCCGATGAGGCGATCACGCCCTTGCGCGTCGGCGACACGTCGGCCGCGTTCTCGTCCGACAGGTCCGCGCGGGTGTACTTGCCGGTGAGGACGCCGCCGCCGAGCGGGGACCAGGGCAGCACGCCCAGGCCCAGCGCCTGCGCCATCGGGATCAGCTCGTGCTCGACCGTGCGTTCGACCAGGCTGTACTCTATCTGCAGCGCGACCAGCGGCGCCCAGCCACGCAGCTCGGCCAAGGTCTGCATCTCCGCGATGCGCCAAGCCGGCGTGTTGCAGATGCCGAGGTAGACGACCTTGCCGGCGCTCACGAGATCGTCGAGGCCGCGCATCACCTCGTCGGAGCGCGTGGTGAAGTCCCAGCCGTGGAGGTAGAACAGGTCGATGCGGTCAGTGTCGAGCTGCCGCAGGCTCTGCTCGACCGAACGGATCAAGTTCAGCCGGTGATTGCCGCCGGAGTTCGGGTTTCCCGGCTCTCGCGCCATGGTGAACTTGGTCGCCAGCACGAGGCGTTCGCGCTTCGACTTGGCGAAGGCGCCAACCATCTTTTCGGACGTGCCGTTGGTGTAGTTCACCGACGTGTCGACGAAGTTGCCGCCCCGGTCGACATAGATGTCGAAGATGCGGCGGGCTTCATCGGCGTCGGCGCCCCAGCCCCAATCGGAGCCGAAGGTCATCGTGCCGAGCGAAAGCGGCGACACGCGCAGGCCCGATCGGCCGAGCAGGCGATATTGGTCGAGAGCGGTGCTGTTCATGGCTGATCTCCGTTCATGATTGAAGATGGCCCGCTCTCGACTTCCGGCCTAGACGCTGATCCCGGATGCGCTGGTAAGCGGAGCTAACCAATGATCGACAGGCTGGAAGGACTGACCGTGTTCGTCGCAGTCGCTGAGACCCGCAGCTTCCGTGCGGCGAGCGAGCGGCTCGGCGTCACCCGCTCGGCTGTCAGCCAGGCGTTTCAGCGGCTGGAGGATCGAGTAGGAGTGGCGCTGGCGCAGCGGACGACGCGCAGCGTCCACCTCACCGAGGCTGGAGAGCAGCTGTACGCGTCGGCTCGGCCGGCGCTCGAGACGTTGGGCACGGCGCTCCAGGCCACGCAGGAACTGCGCGGACGTCCGGCGGGACGGCTACGCCTCTGCGTGTCCTCCATCGCGGAAAACTTCCTGAAAGGCCCAGCGCTGCTCGGCTTCCTGGCCGCCCATCCGGCGGTCGGACTCGATATCACCGTGACCGATGCCGAGTTCGACATCGTGCGCGAGGGATATGACGCCGGCGTTCGGCTGGGCGAGGCGATCGACCAGGACATGGTCGCCGTTCCCGTCTCCGCTGAGCAGCGCCAGGTCACTGTGGCCGCTCCGGACTACCTGGCACGCTATGGAGCACCGGCGCATCCGCGAGAACTGGTCGACCACGTCTGCATCGGCTGGCGGCCTCGAGCCGATGTGGCGCCATATAGGTGGGAATACTCCGAGGGAGCCCGCGACTTCGACGTCGCGGTCGAGCCGCGGGTGACGACCAACGACATGGACGTGATGGTCCGCCTCTCCTGTTCCGGCGCGGGCCTGAGCTTCGGAATGGAGGAGACCTTCCGTCCGCACATCGAACGCGGCGAGCTCGTCTCCGTCCTCGATGCGTTCTCCTTGCCCTTCGCGGGGTTCTTCCTGTTCTTTCCTAGTCGACAGAAGCAGCCAGCCAAGCTGCGGGCGTTCATCGATCACTTCAAGGCAGCGGCGGCGTAGCGGCAACGCCGAGATCTGAGCTGAAGACATGAACAACCGTCCGGGTTCGAAAAGGAACCGAGCGGCCCTGAACGTCCGCGTATGGGTCACGTCGTAGAGCAGCGAGTCGCCCAAAGCGGATACCTCTAGGCCATTCTGCCCAATCCGGGTCCGAACGCAATGGCATAGAGCACCAGCCCTACCAGCCCCGAGATGATCCACGGCCAAGAGCGATCAATATGACCGTTGGTACTGTTCGCCATTGATGGACGCGTCACCGCCCAGAGATACCCAAGCGGCGCCAGACCGACAGCCCGGACCGTCTCCAATGCCGACCCGTCATTGAGACGAAGCGACGCGCATGCGACAAGCCCCAGCACCCCAGCAGCATAGGGAGTGAGGAACCGGCGCCAGCGAGACGGACCTCGGCTGATGCTCCGCGCGAGCCACCAAGCCAGACGAACCATGCTTCCATAAACGACTACCCCCGACGTCACGGCGGCTACTCGTAATCCGATCGGCCAAGTGGCGGCTATTTGCCAGTCGTCTATTCCGCAGATCGTTTGACTTACCATCTGAGCGGAGAACCAGAACAGCCCGAACGACCCCAGTAACAAGCCGAACAGCCGAACCCGCAGGGCGGAACCTGGTCCCAAGGCCGCAAGCGTTAAGCCGCTCAGGCCGCCGATGAGTCCGGCTAACGGTCCCGCAAGGTCGATCGATATTCCTGCGAGTGAGCAGCGGAACCAAATGACGCTTAACAAGGTGATCTCGCCGCCATTCACGAGGCAGGCCCCTCCGTGACCGACCGCCTCATGAGCGAGAGCCGCCACCATGGCCGCGAGCACGCCGATCACACATAGAGTGGCAAGATCGTCTCGGTTCCGGTCCACTGGTGTCAACGCTTGACCGAGGCCTTGCGGCTCCGCTGACGTAGCTTGCCCGGTTTGACGGAGGTGCTCGCGCCGGCCGCCTTTGATCCAGCGGTCGTGGCTTTGCGAGGCAAGGGCTGTCGCTTTGATTTGTCGCTGAGCTTTGACGCGGCACGGGCTGGCGTGGCCGGCTTGGCGATCAGCTCCCGCCGGACCGCCTTAATAACCTCCCCAATACCTTGGGCGACATTTAGGTACGCAGCATCGCTGCTCGACCAGCTCTCAGGCGGTATGCCGTCCTTGGGAAGGAGCTTGAAACCAGCTGCACGGGTCTGCTTCCAACTACACGGCTTTACGACCACCGCGACCACACGCATCAGCTTGCGCGCACGACGGCTCATTGCGCGCCTGTATTCGATGTCCCAGCAGTAATGGCTGTCGAGGTACGCCGGGCTGAACAGCGCGATGAAGATGTGGGCGCGACGGAGTTCTTGGCCGATCGCCGTGCTAAGTACAGCGCCCGGTTCGATGTTCTCGTCGTACCAGATCTTGACACCGTCACGCCGCCAAGGCGCCAGGTGCGTTTTCAACTTCGCCTGCGCTCCTGCATCATGGTGGGAATACGACATGAAGATGCGAACTTCGGGCTTGCCGTCGCCCCCCGCCAAACGCTTGGGTTTAACCACGGCACCACGCCGCTCGGCTGAGCTGGCCGCTTTTGCTGCGGGTCTAGTGTCCCGGGGTTCTACCGCCATGGTTAGACTATAGCGACCGACGCAGCACCGCCTAGGGGGGGGAAGATGTCCTCAACAGCGCGCCTGCAAACCCCTGCATGCGCTCCGGATCGTTGGTGAATAAGCGTCCGATATAAAGGCGGCGCGAGAGCGTCCTGAACGTCGCCTTCTGGGTCAACCCTGCCGACCCTCGGTCGGGAAGGGTGTGATCAGCCCGCGCCACCAAGTACGGAACATCCGTGAACGGCTCTGGTTCGCTACACGACGAGGATAGTTCATCCGATGGCGACCCCCTTGCGCGTGCTGATCATAGGCGGCGGCTTCGCCGGCCTCGAAGCGGCGAAGGCTCTTGCGCGGGCGCCTGTCGAGATCACGCTCATCGATCGCCAGTACCACCACTGCTTCCAGCCGCTGCTCTACCAGGTGGCGACCGCGACGCTGTCGCCGGCCGACATCGCCTGGCCTATCCGCGGCATCTTGTCGGGCCAGCGCAACGTCCGCGTGCTGATGGCGAACGTGGAGGGCGTGGACACCGATCGCCGGCTCGTGCGCACCACCGGCGGCGACTTTGCTTACGACCAACTGGTGATCGCCACGGGCGCCACCCACGCCTATTTCGGCCATGAGGAATGGGCGCCGCACGCGCCGGGGCTAAAGCGCATCGAGGACGCAACGGAGATTCGGCGGCGCATCCTGCTCGCCTTCGAACGCGCGGAGCTGGTCGCGGACCCGGCGGAGCGCGACGCGCTTACGACCTTTGTGATCGTGGGCGGCGGGCCGACCGGTGTCGAGATGGCTGGCGCTATCGCCGACATGGCGCGTGACGCGTTGCCGCGCGACTTCCGCAACGTAGATCCTAGCCAGGCGCGCGTGCTTCTCGTGGAAGCAGGTCCACGCGTGCTCGCCGCCTTTCCCGAGGAGCTCAGCCGCTATACGCAGGCTGCCCTGGAGAAGCGCGGCGTCGAGGTCATGACAGGTGCTGCGGTCACCGATATCGACGCAGGCCAGCTCACCGTCGGGGACCGCGCCATCCCGGCCGGCGCAGTAATCTGGGCCGCCGGCGTAGCGGCGTCGGCGGCTGCCGACTGGCTCGGCGCGGATCGCGACCGGGCGGGGCGCGTCAAGGTGGCGCCTGACCTGACGGTGCCTGGTCGCCCGGATATCCTGATCGCGGGCGATACCGCCGCCGTCATGGACCGAGGGGGCAAGCCAGTTCCGGGCATCGCGCCCGCGGCCAAGCAGATGGGGCGCTATGCCGCCGCCGTCATCGCCGCTCGCGCGAACGGGACGGCGCTCCCCGGCCCGTTCCGCTACCGGCATCAGGGCGATCTGGCCACGATCGGTCGCAAGGCGGCGGTGGTGAGGTTGCCGCGCCTGACGCTCACAGGCTTCATGGGATGGTTGTTCTGGGGCGTGGCTCACGTCTTCTTTCTGATCGGCCTGAGGAACCGGATCGCCGTCGCGTTCAGCTGGGCCTGGGACTACGTGACGCTGGGTCGACGCGCGCGGCTGATCACCGAGCCCGCGGACGCGCGGCCCGCCGAAGCCGAGGCCGCTGGGCCGTCCGGCCAACCCTCGGCCACTACTCCGACCGCGAACGCCGGCGTGCCGTCGGAGCGGGGCCGCGTCTGGGGCTGATGTGCCGGCGCAAACCGTGAAATGGGCGGCCTGTGGCGAAGCAGGCACCCCGAGGGTCGTCAGCCCGCTTCAGCTATGCCGTCTGCGCGAAGAAGACCCACTGTCCGCCGATCTTTGTCGCCTCTGAACCAGCGCTGAAGCGCAGCCGCGAACAAGGGGTCGTCAGGCGTCGCTTGGAAGAACAGGGTGAGCGAGGAGTGGAGCTTGGCCGCGTCGACTGCGCCGAGCACGGCCTCCGCCGTGGTGCCGACAAGGTCCTGAAGGACGGCGACGCACTCCCGGTACCTGGCCCCGAGCAACGGATGGGCGAGATAGGCTTGCGCTTCCTCCAGCGAGCGGATCGCGTAGCGGCGTGACATATCGCTCGATCCCAGTCCGGCCACTTGTGGAAAGATGAACCACATCCAGTGGCTCGTCTTGCGGCCTCGGCCCAACTCCGTCAGCACACGCGCGTACGTCGCCTCCTGGGCTGCGACGAAGCGGTCGAGGTCAAACGCATCAGGCATTCGGCTGCCGCTCAAGGTCGAGCACCGACCTCACCTTCCGGGCGAGTTGGTCGATACTGAACGGCTTGGGCAAGAGCTCGACGCCCGCATCTAGCCGCCCGCCGTGCACGATGCCGTTGCGCGTGTACCCGGTCGTGTAGAGCACCGTCAGGTCCGGGTGCTGCAGCACCGCGCGCTCCGCGAGTTCTCGCCCGGTCATGCCGGGCATAACCATGTCGGTGAACAGGAGCGTAACCTCAGACCGCCGCTCCAGCACGTTGAGCGCGCTGGGACCGTCGGCTGCGTCCACGACGGAGTAGCCCAGCTCGCGCAGGGTCTCGGTGGTCGCCGCCCTGACACCGAGCTCGTCCTCGACGACCAGGATCAGCTCGTCCGCCCGCCCGCGCGGCGTGCTCTCTTCCGCGGCGGGCGCGTGGCCGGACCGAGCCTCCTCAGCGCCCAGATGGCGGGGAAAGTAGAGCTTGATCGTGGTGCCATGGCCCGGTTCGGAGTAGATCTTCGCGTGCCCGCCCGACTGCTTTAGGTATCCGTAGATCTGGCTCAGCCCGAGCCCGGTGCCGCGGCCCACCTCCTTGGTCGTGAAGAACGGCTCGAAGGCTTTCGCGGCGACCTCGGGCGGCATGCCCATTCCGGTGTCGGTGACCGCTACCGCCACGTACTGGCCCGCCGCGACGTCCGGGTTCGTCTCCGCGTAGCGCTCGTCCAGGTGGGCGTTCATCGTCTCGATCGTGAGCTTGCCGCCATTGGGCATGGCGTCGCGGGCGTTCACCGCGAGGTTCACGACCGCGCTCTCGAGCTGCCCGGGATCGACACAAGTTCGCCAAAGGCCGCCAGCGAGGACGCACTCGATCTCGACTTGCTCGCCCAGGGTCCGTCTGAGCAGCTCCGACATGCCGGACACCAGCCCGTTCACGTCGGTGACAACGGGCGCCAAGGGCTGCTTGCGGGCGAAGGCGAGCAGCCGCTGCGTGAGCGTCGCGCCCCGGCGGGTCCCGTCCATCGCTCCGTCGATGTGCCGAACGATGTCGACGCCGCCTTTCGCCAGCTTGACTTGGGCGAGCTCCAGGTTGCCCATGATGATGCTGAGCATGTTGTTGAAGTCGTGCGCCACACCGCCCGTGAGCTGGCCGATTGCGTCCAAGCGTTGCAGCTGCGCTGCCCGACCCTCCGCTTCCTCCCGCGCCACGATCTGGGCTTGCAGTTCGTAATTGGCTGTTTGGAGCTCGCGCGTGCGCTCCTCCACGCGGCGCTCTAGCTGCTCGTTCAGTCGAGCGCGGTCCCGCTCAACCTCAGACAGGCGTGTATACGCACTGTTCATCGCGCTCACGAGGAGAACGATGAGACCGGCGGTGAACAGGAAGAACCCGATCGCGAGGTAGCCGCCCGGCCAAGCGAGCTCAAACGAACGCACCGGCTCGACGAGATAGTACCAGGACAATGCGGTCGAGACGGACAGACAAAGGGCACCCGCGCGGAACCCGCCAAGATAGGCGGCCAGAAGTATGACCGGAAAGAAGGTGATAAATGAGAAGCCGGTCAGGGCCGAGCCGATCGCAAGTCGGACTGCCAGCGCAGCCACCGCCAGCGCGACCGCCATGGCATATCCGGCTAGGTTGCTGCGTCTGATCCAGAGCGTTCGCGCGAACAGGTCCATGACGTGCCGGTTAGAAGCGGGCGCGGCAAACTCCAAGGGCCTCTGCAGAACAAACCTGCATCAGAGAACCTGAATGAGCGTCCGAAGCGGGGCGGGTAAGAAGGAGCCTGAGTGTCTGCTCCTTGGTCAGGCCGGCCCGATCAGGCCTTCGCCAGGGCTGCGCTACTCCATGCCGCCCAGTATTGTTGGATCAGGCATCCCAGAAGCCGCTTTTACGTGCGTGACGCCGCCTAAGGTTCGCCACATACTCGGCGTGGTTCAGATGCGCGGCAAAGTCGTTGATACGCCGGGCAAGATGCTCACAGGTCTGGAGATGGCGGGCGGCGTGGCCGTAGCGCTTGTACTTGGCAGCATCGAGCGTGAGATCGATCATCGCTCGCAGCGCGAGCGTGGCGGCGAGCGGATGGCGCTGGCCGAGCGCGTCGGCCGCTGGGGTCAGCAGCCAGTACTGGTCGCCGTCGAGCTCGTCGGTTCGAGCCATGATGAGGCCAGCGGCGCGGTCGAGCGCGGGCCAGTTTATCAGGAAGGCGAGCGCCTGATGAAAGCCGGCGAAGCGTGACGCGAAGCTCAAGGCCCGCTCCTCCGCTTCCATGTTGTCGAAATCCGGCAGCCGCTTCAGATACGCCCGGAGGTATCCAGCGTCGAGATCGCGTTCGAACGCTTGCCAGCGCTCATCCTGCGCGTCGCCTGCCCGTCCAACGGCGTCGAGCGCCTCGATCCGCACGCGCTGCCAGTCGGGCCAGTGGCCGCCTAGGCGGAAACCTTCCGCAGCCCCGTCGAGCGTCGCAAGCGCTTCACTGGCGCGATCGGCCGCCAGCAGCCGCTCGGCGATCGCTGCTGCGATTGCGGGGTTGGCGCGTTCCTCGTCCGTATAGCGGCCCGCGAACCCGTCGACATCGCCAAGCGCATCGGCGATTTCTGTCAGCGCCGCTCGGACGAGGCGCCCATGACGACCCCGCTCGTAATCGTCCTGGTAGATCGGTCCGTGAGTACTCAAGCCGATCGCCCGGCGTTCGCCGCTTGCGGTGCCGACAGGAGCGTTGGCCGCGAACTCCTCGAACTGCGCCTTGAGCCGGTTCAGCCCGTCAGGCCCTAGCGCCTGCGCCGTCAAGCTGATCAAATCGTCGAACTGGCCATAGTTGTTCGCGCAAACCGCCGCGAACACCCGATTGGCCAATGCGTCGGCCGGCTGGCCAGCTTCAGCGGCGATGGCGCCGAGATCGTCTCGTGCGGAAGCGATGACGCTGCCGATAGCGCCGTTGCTGTCGTCGCACCGCTCGTAGATCGAGGGCGCCATCTCCAACATGCGCCAAAGCAGATTGAACGCCTCGCTGGGACTCGTCGTCGCGACATGGGCGGCGATCGCCTCGCGTTGCGCCTCGAGGTCGCGGGCGAGTTCCTTCACCTTCCGCCAGTCGACGAACGAGCGTGATCGGGCGATGGAGACCAGCCGCTTGCGAATCTGGCTCGCGACGTCGCCACCGCCGCGGCTAGCGAGCTCGAGCCGCAAGCGGCGCTTGGCGGCAGCGTCACCGGCGGTCACGTCCAGCAACAGCTCCGCTAGGCGCTCGGCTCCAAGCGCAGCGAGGTTCTTCGCATTCAGCGTCGTCTCGGACGGCATGCTCTTTCGTCACAATAAGGGCTGGATCCGTCAAGCGGCGCCATGAATTGGTGCCCGGCTGGCCTCGGGCGGAATCGGATCAACCGCCCATGCTGGTCAGCTCGCTTGCCCAGAAGTGCCAAACCCGCCGCTCAGTCGAGGTGAACGAAGGGCCGAAGTTAGTAAGCGATAACCTGATCCCAAGCGGCGGCTTTTGGGTCGTCGGCGTCTCCACAACGCTGGGCGGGGCTGCACGGCGGCGGTGGCGCAGCCGTTCTGCCGCGGCTCGATCAGGAGCGGACAGGAGTGAGCCGAGCGGTTCCCGGCTCCCCCGCTTGCGCCTATGGTGCCTTCTGCAACTGTGATGGCGGGCTTGGTGTGATCAGGATCGTTCACTTACGCCTCTTGGGGACTGTGCTGCTCGCAGCACCGGCTCTCGCCGGCGACTACAAGCCGGTGACGTGCGACGAGGGTGCCTCCTATGCTGGCGCACCGCTCGCGAGCCCGCCGGAGGTCGCCATGCTGCCGAGCGCTGCGTCCGCGGGCGGTTCATTCGATGCGAGCACGACAGCGCGGCTCGAAGCGGCACTCGCGCAGGCCCTTGTCGCGACCAAGGCGAGTGCGATGACCGTTGCCGTATCCAGACCGGACGGTGCGACCTGGGCGTCGACCCGCACCCGCGACGGTTCACCCGCGCCCGAACGTCTCTGGTGGGCGAGCGTAGGCAAGATGGTGACAGCAGTCGCCGTGCTGCGGCTCGTAGAGGAGAACCGGCTGAGCCTTGCGGACCCGATCTCACGCTATGTGGCCGGCGTTCCGAATGGAGACGCCGTCACGATCGAGCATCTCCTGGCGCACACCAGCGGATTGTTCAGCGCGAACGAGGACAAGCGCGTCCGCGCGAG
Organism: Sphingomonas sp.; assembly: GCA_036386955.1. Taxonomy (GTDB): domain Bacteria; phylum Pseudomonadota; class Alphaproteobacteria; order Sphingomonadales; family Sphingomonadaceae; genus Sphingomonas. The sequence continues at coordinate 11,499 of DASVUT010000327.1, forward strand.
CCGCAGGCCCATGAAGCTGGCAGACGAACTCGTGGTCCTTCACCGTCACGGCGCGATGTTCTGTCCGGGCGAGCGTTGGCGCTATTCCAACAGTGGCTACGCCCTGCTCGGTGCAGTGATCGAGAAGGTAGAAGGCCGTCCGTTCGCGCGCGCCGCGTCCGAGCTGGTGCTCACTGCTCTGGGGCCAGGCAGCCTCCGTGTCTTGTCGCCGGGCGAGGCGGCAACTGATCTGGCGCCTCTTACGCCTGCCGATCCAAAAGCCGTGGTAGTGCAGCCGAGCTGGACCGGAGCTGCAGCCGGACTCGCAGGTCGCGCTGAAGACATGAACCGCTTCTTGCAAGCGACACTCGCCCCGGGGCTGCTCAGCGATCGCACACGTCGGCAGCGGCTCGCCCGCCTTTACCCCATGTTCGACCAGGGCAGCTTCTATGGATTGGGCCTGATGATCTACCGCCCACCCGGCACCGACCTCTACTGGATCGGACATGGTGGCGGATCGCCGGGCGCGAACGCGATCAGCATCTGGTCGCCAAGGGACCAGGCGTTCGTGTCGGTGGCGCTGACCGGCGACGGCTCGGCCGCGGCGACGGCCAATCTGCTGTTGAAGGCGCTCCCGGAGCGGCCGAGATCACCAAGCGTACCAACACCCTAGGGGAAGGGGGGGCGTCAGGCCGGCCCGAGCAGCCCCGATCTGGGATGCTGGAGAAGCTGTGTCTCCTGCCGTCGGTCAGCTTAGCGCATCATGCCTTCTCCGAGGAGCGTCAGCGTGTAAGGCAAGCAGACCAAGACGCCCCGGGCGATCCTCGGTTCCGCCAAGCCTCCGCCCGCTTCTCGTCCGACCACGCCGGAATCCAACCTGAACGAGGGACAAGTTTCGAGAAGCGATGGTGGGAGCGCGAATGGCTGACCATGGGTCTTCAGACTTCGGTGCGCTCTGCCAGTTCCAACGCGTCCTCTACATCAACGCCGAGATAGCGCACCGTACTCTCGATCTTGGCGTGACCGAGCAGGATCTGGCCGGCGCGCAGGTTACCCGTCGCTTTGTAGATGATCGACGCTTTCGTCCGCCGCAGCGAGTGCGTTCCATATTCCTGAGGATGCAGGCCGATGCCCGCCACCCACTCATGGACGAGCCGAGCATACTGCCGTGTGCTCATGTGGCTCATGTAGTCGTTGCGGCTGGGAAAGACGTAGTCGTTGAGCGTGCCGCCTCGCCGCTCCAGCCACACGCGCATAGTCTTCCGCGCCGCTTCCATAAGCTCGAACTGCACTGGTCGCTTGGTCTTCTACTGCACCACGACGGCGCGGTCTCGCACACGTCCGCCCGAGGTGACGTCGCCAATTCGGATCTTGACCACGTCGCAGCCGCGCAGCTTGCTATCTATCGCGAAGTCGAACAGCGCCCGGTCGCGAAGGCGACGGTGATGATCGAGCCAGAAGCGGATCGCCTAGACCTGCTGCTGCTTGAGCGCACGCTTTGCGCCAAAAAGGAGCCCCTCGTTCCATGGCTGGCGTTCTTGAAAGGCCGGATCTAGCGGCGACTGGCCCAACGCTCATCTCCGTAGAGCAGGGTTGGTCACCGGAACTAGCGCGGCTCCGCTAACCAGCTCTTAGCGATCATGCCGAACGCAGTCGAAAGCGAGATTCTCGCTCCGACGTCCGCCGCGGCGGCGAAGCGCCAGAAAGCAGATGCCTTTCCGACCAGACATCGCACGGGCTGCGGACCTTCCGTCGAGCGCTTCAGCATCATAAGTCCGCTGTCACCGTCACCACCAGCCGGCGCGGCTGATACAATGCGAAGCCACCGCCGCTGAACACCCGCCAGCCGGACACATCGTTGGCGTTGCGCAGTTGGGCACGAATGGTCGCGGGAACCTTGCCGACGATTGTCTGGTAGCGCACGCCAAGATCGATTGTGGTGCGCTCGGGCAGGTACAGTGTCGCCGCCGCGTTCGCAACGCGCTCGCCTTCGTAGCGCGCGCCGACGTCGATGGAGAGACCGGGCACGGCCGCGAGCTTGTAGTCGAGGTTGAGGTCGATGAGCTTGTCGGTGCGTCCGATCGGCCGCCGTCCGATCCGCCCCTCCTCGACGGCCACGCCGGAAGCCTTTGCGTCGAGGAACACCGCGCCGATCACGACCGTCAGCCCAGGTAGCGGCGTGCCCGACAGCGACACCTCGACGCCGTCATGGCTGACGTCACCCAGCGTTTTGAACGCGCCGTCAGCGGCATCGATTTCGAAGTAGGGCTTGCGGATCGAGAAGGCGGCCGCAGCCAGGCTGAGCTGCGGCGCCACGCGCCAGCGCAGCC
>DASVUT010000328.1:0-2294 GCA_036386955.1 Sphingomonas sp.
CGCGGCTCCGCCGCTCCCTCCCTCCCTCTCCCCTGAAGGGAGAGGGAAAGGCATTAGTCCTGCGGCTTCTGCGGGACGCCCGAGGCGGCGGCGACTTCGGCGGCGAAGTCGGACGTTTCCTTCTCGATCCCTTCGCCCAGCTGGAAACGGACATAGCCCTTGAGCGTGATGGGCGCGCCTGCGTCCTTGCCCGCCTTGGCGACGACGTCGGAGATCTTGGTCTTGCCGTCCATCACGAACAGCTGGCTGACGAGCGCATGCTCCTTGCGGAACTTGGCGATCGCACCGTCGACCATCTTGGCGATGATGTCGGCGGGCTTGCCGCTCTCACCGGCCTTCTCGGCGGCGATCGCGCGCTCGCGCTCGATCTCGGCCTCGTCGAGGTCCTCTTCGTTCAGCGCCTTGGGGAAGGCGGCGGCGATGTGCATCGCCAGCTGCTTGCCCAGACCCTGAAGCACGTCGTCCGACGCGGCGGATTCGAGCGCGACGAGCACGCCGATCTTGCCGAGACCCGTCGCCTGCTGGTTGTGCACGTAGGAGACGACCGCGCCCTGCGAAACCTCGAGGCGCTTGGCACGACGCAGCGACTGGTTCTCGCCGATGGTCGCGATGTTGTTGGTCAGCACCTCGGCCACGGTTGTGCCCGACGGCATGGCGACGGCCTTGATCGCCTCGATATCGTCACCGCTCGCCAGCGCGATGTGCGTGACCTCACGGACGAACTGCTGGAACTGCTCGTTCTTGGCGACGAAATCGGTTTCCGAATTCACCTCGACCGCAGCGCCACGCGTGCCGCTGACAGCGACGCCGACCAGGCCCTCGGCCGCGGTTCGGCTCGACTTCTTCTGCGCGGCGGCGAGGCCCTTGGTGCGCAGCCAATCCATGGCGGCGTCCATGTCGCCCGCCGTCTCGTTCAATGCCTTCTTGCAGTCCATCATGCCCGCGCCGCTCTTTTCGCGCAGGTCCTTGACCATCGCTGCCGTGATGTCGGCCATATTCTCGTTCCTCATGCACGCCCCGCCAAAGGGACTGACCTCAAAAACAAACCGTTCGCCCTGAGCTTGTCGAAGGGCCGTCCTTCTTCCCGCAACATTGCAAGAGAAAGACGGTGCTTCGACAAGCTCAGCACGAACGGAATAGATGGCTGTCCAAGCCCGTAGTTACGCGTCGATCTGGCGCTCGGCCTCGGCACCCGCGCCCTCGGTCGTGCCCGCGCCGGTCTGCTCGGGCTCGACGGGGGTGTTGTCGCCGGGCAGTTCGACCGGGGTCTCGACCGTCAGCGCTTCTTCGCGCTGCGGCTCGACCTGCGCGCCCATGTCGACACCCGAACGGCGCTGCTGCTCCTGGCCGCCACGCGTCGCGGCGATCGCGATCGCTTCGCAATACAGGCGGATGGCGCGCGCGGCGTCGTCATTGGCGGGAACCGGGAACGCGATGCCATCGGGCGACACGTTCGAATCGAGGATCGCGACGACGGGAATACCCAGCGTGTTCGCTTCCTTGATCGCCAGCTCTTCCGTGGTCGCGTCGATCACGAACATGACGTCGGGGACGCCGCCCATGTCGCGGATGCCGCCCAGGCTCAGTTCAAGCTTGTCGCGCTCGCGCGTCAGCTGAAGGACTTCCTTCTTGGTCAGCCCGTGCGTGTCGCCCGACAGCTGCTCCTCGAGCGCCTTCATGCGCTTGATCGAGTTGGAGATCGTCTTCCAGTTGGTCAGCATGCCGCCGAGCCAGCGGTGATTGACGAAATGCTGGTTGGACCGGCGCGCCGCGTCGGCGATCGGCTCCTGCGCCTGACGCTTGGTGCCGACGAACAGGACCTTCCCGCCCGACGCCGTGGCCGAGGCGACGAATTCCAGCGCGCGCGCGAACAGCGGCACGGTCTGGCTGAGGTCGAGGATGTGGACGCCGTTGCGATCGCCGAAGATGTAAGGCTTCATCTTCGGGTTCCAGCGATGGGTCTGGTGGCCGAAATGCGCGCCCGTTTCAATGAGCTGCTGCATGGAGACGACGGGAGCCGCCATGGTGGTGTTTCCTTTCCGGTTGTTCCTCTGGGAAGCGGATGACGCGGTGGCCAAAGGCCGTGCGCACCGGGATGTGATGCTTCCCATGTGGGGTTGAGGCGCGCCGCTTAGGCGATTGCAGCGTCACAGGCAAGCCTTCCACGGCCCAGAACTAGCCTCTTGACTGGAGAACGTGACAGGAACATACACAGTCCACAGACGGTACGTCACGCAGCAGCGGGTTCCATGGATAATCCAGATTATCTGTGGCGACTGTATTCGTTGGGTTTT
>DASVUT010000329.1:0-5722 GCA_036386955.1 Sphingomonas sp.
GTCGGACGTCGAGTTCGACGCCTGGATGTCGATGCTCCCGCCCGCGCCCGGGATTCGACATACCGACAACGACGATTCCGACATGGAAGCGCATGTAGAGTCCGATGCGGCGGCGGGGCGAGTTTATGATCATGCAATCGTCTCGCGCTGGTTGAGGACCGCGGGAGAACCTAACTGGCGACCTTTCGGAGAATGGATCGCCGCTCAAGATGGCTAGGGTCGATTGGCCCGAACACGTCCTGGTTCAGATCGACACGATCATCGCTTACGTCCGACAGGATGACCCAGCGGCGGCCAATCGTCTGGCGCTGAGGCTGATTGCAGTGGGTGATAGCTTGTCCGACTTTCCTCACCGTGGACGACCTGCGGCCGGGAATACGCGTGAGTTAGCAAGCGTAGCACCTTACGTTCTACGGTATCGGGTTCAAGGTGACTTCGTGACTATCCGCGGTATTCGACACGGCGCCCGGCGGCGCCTCGATTAGCTATCCCATGAACGCCCCCACGCCGATGATGGCGCAGTATCACCTGCTCAAGGCGGAGGCCGGCGACTGTCTGTTGTTCTACCGGATGGGCGATTTCTTCGAGCTGTTCTTCGAGGATGCGCGGATCGCGGCGGCGTGTCTCGATATCGCGCTGACCGCGCGGGGGGAGCATGAGGGCGAGCGGGTGCCGATGTGCGGGGTGCCCGTGCATGCCGCCACCGCCTATCTCCAGCGGCTGATCAAGGCGGGGCACCGCGTCGCCATCGCCGAACAGACCGAAAGCCCAGATGCGGCGCGCAAGGCACGGGGGTCCAAGGCGTTGGTCAACCGCGCGATCGTGCGGATCGTCACGGCAGGCACGCTGACCGAGGAAGCGCTGCTCGACGCGCGCGCCGACAATTGGTGCGCGTGCATCGGCGAGGCGAACGGCGCGGTGGCGATCGCGGCCGCCGACGTATCGACCGGTCGGTTCGTCGTGATCGACACCGATGCCGACGCGGTCGGCGCGGAGCTGGCGCGGCTGGCGGCGGCGGAGGTGATCGCCTGCGAGGTGGGTGAGTTTACCCACGCCGCCACGACGCTGCGCCCGCGCGGCGAGTTCGACTGCGCCGGCGCCGAGACGCGGTTGCAGCGCGTCTTCGGGGTCGCGACGCTCGACGGGTTCGGGCAAATCGGGCGGGCGGGGCTCGCCGCGGCGGGAGGGCTGGTCGCCTATCTGGAGCATGCCGGCAAGGGGACGCTCCCCTATCTGCGCCCGCCCGCGCTGCACCGGTCGACCCAGGCGATGGCGATCGACGCGGCGACACGCGACAGCCTGGAGCTGACCTGCGCCACCGGCGGCACGCGGAAAGGATCGCTGCTCGATGCGGTGGATCGCACGGTTACCGGGGCCGGTGCGCGCGCGCTCGCCGCCGATCTCGGCGCGCCGTTGATGGACCGCGGCCAGGTGGAGGCGCGGCTCGAACTGGTGCGGTTGTTTCACGACGACGGACGTTTGCGCGAGACCGTGCGTGCGAGCCTGCGCGCGCTGCCCGATATCGGGCGGGCGCTCGGGCGGCTGGCGGCGGGTCGCGGCTCGCCACGCGATCTGGGGCAATTGCGCGACGGGCTGGATGCCGCCTGGTCGCTGGGCGAGCGGATGGACGCGGTGGCGGACGCCCCTGCCCTGCTCGCCGAACTCGCGCCGCGGTTGCGCGGGCATGGCAGCCTGATCGATCTGCTCGGCCGTGCGCTGGTGCCGCAACCACCGGTCGAGGCGAGCGACGGCGGGTATATCGCGGCCGGCTATGACGCCGCGCTCGACGAACTCCGCGACACCGGCGCTGGCGGACGGCGCGCGCTGGCCGCGCTGGAGGCGGAGTTGCGCGCGCGGACCAAGGTCGCCACGCTCAAGATCCGCCACAATGGCGTGCTCGGCTACCATGTCGAGGTGCCCGCGCGTGCTGCCGACGAGCTGATGAAGCCCGACAGCGGCTTCACCCATCGCCAGACGCTGGCAGGCGTCGTCCGCTTCAACACCCCCGAATTGCACGAAGTCGCCGCACGCGTGACGCAGGCGGGAACTCACGCGCTGGCCGCCGAAGCGGCGCATCTGGAGGAGCTGACCCAGACCGCGCTCCGGTCACGCGATGCGGTGGCCGCGACGGCGGACGCACTTGCGCGGATCGACGTCGCCGCGGGTCTGGCGGAACGCGCGGCGGAAGGAGCCTGGGCGCGGCCCAAACTGGTCGATCACCCCTGTTTCGAAATCGAGGGCGGGCGTCATCCGGTGGTCGAGGCCGCCGTGGCCAAGGCGGGCGGGCGCTTCGTCGCCAATGATTGCCGCCTGTCGGAAACGTCGCGGCTCTGGCTCGTGACCGGCCCAAATATGGGAGGCAAATCGACCTTTCTGCGCCAGAACGCGCTGATCGCGGTGCTGGCGCAGGCGGGAAGCTATGTGCCTGCCACCGCCGCGACGATTGGGCTGGTCGACCGGCTGTTCAGCCGTGTCGGCGCGTCGGACAATCTGGCGCGCGGGCGATCGACCTTCATGGTCGAGATGGTGGAGACCGCCGCCATCCTGGCGCAGGCGACGCCGCGAAGTTTCGTGATCCTGGACGAGGTCGGGCGCGGCACATCGACATATGACGGGCTCGCCATCGCCTGGGCGGTCGTGGAGGCGATCCATGAGGATAATCGGTGCCGCTGCCTGTTCGCGACGCATTATCACGAGCTGACGCGGCTCGCCGAACGCTGCGACGCGCTGTCGCTCCACCATGTCCGCGCGCGCGAATGGAAGGGCGAGCTGGTGCTGCTCCACGAACTTGCCGACGGGCCCGCCGATCGCAGCTACGGCCTGGCAGTCGCGCGGCTGGCGGGCATGTCGCCGGCGACGGTGGCGCGCGCCAAGGCGGTTCTGGCGAAGCTGGAGGCGGGGCGCGCCCGGACCGGGGGGCTGGCGGCGGGGCTTGATGACCTGCCCCTGTTCGCCGCCGCGGCGCAGGCGGAGGAGGCGGAGCAGCGCGACGCGATCCGCGCGGCGGTGGAAGCGATCGATGTCGACGCGCTGACCCCGCGCGACGCGCTGGACGCGCTATACCGGCTGAAGGCGCTGGTGCGGGAGGCCTAGCCTGCCTCGGCTTGCGCTGCCGGCGCGTCGGGTTCTTCGGTGAACAGCCACGATTCGGCCTCTTCGCGCAGTTCGAAGATCGCGACATTGTCTCGCGATTGGGCGATCCGGCGCGCCTGCATCCGGGCGAGCGCGTTGCCGGTGAACATGGCGAGCCGCCGCGCCTTGCCGGACGATTTGATGCTGGACTGGAAGGCCTGGGTCACGGCCTGAACCTGCAGCGGGCAAAGGGTCAGATCCACGATGCAGATATGCTCGCCCAGCTTGCATCCCATCGCGTGGATGGCATGATGTTCCTGCCGGTACAGCTCGGCGACCTGGTCGGGCGTCAGCATGGCTTTCAGCGCGATGCGGACAAGCTTGCGGCGCGGCTCCGTGGTGATCTCAAACATGGCTTATAGTGGCATGCCCGGCGTTAAGACGACGTAAGCGCCGGGCGCGCGGCCATCCTCACCGCCCGACGAAAAGGAACGCCACCGCCGCCATCAGGCACGCGAAGGCGGCCCCGTGACGCCAGGTCAGCGGCTCACCCAGGACCGCGACCATGAACACGCCGAACACGAGCAGTGCGATCACCTCCTGCGTCACCTTGAGCTGCCCCGCGCTCCACCCTTGCGCATAGCCGATGCGGTTGGCGGGCACAGCCAGGCAATATTCGAACAGCGCGATGCCCCAGCTGATCGCGATCACCGCACCCAGCGGCCTGGCCATGCCGCCCTTGAGGTGCCAGTACCAGGCGATCGTCATGAAGACGTTGGAGGCGAGCAGGAGGAGGAGCGTGGGCATAACCGACGTCATGCGCGGCCGGTATCCGCGCGGCAACAGGTGACGCGTGACCTGGGGCGAGGTATCGCCTGATTGATGACCGTCCGGCTTTACCCCCTGCCCCATCATGGCCCGATCGTCGATCGACGTGCCCTGGACACTGCCGTGGAAGCGCTGGACGGCGATCAGGCTGCGGTGCTTCGGCGGGGAGTCGTCGCGATCCTGAAGGACGCACTGGCCGCCGGCCGGGACGAGGTCGCGCGGCGGCTGGCGGACCGACCATCGCGCGGGTTGGAGGCGGCGAATGCGCAGGCCGAACTCATCGACCATCTGCTCGGCGTGCTGTTCACCTTCACCACGCAGCGGCTCTACCCGCTTCCCAACCCGACCGCTGGCGAACGCGTCGCGGTCATGGCGGTGGGCGGATATGGCCGGGGCGAGATGGCGCCGCATTCCGACGTCGACATCGCTTTCCTGACCCCAGGTCGGCAGACGCCCTATGCCGAACAGGTCATCGAATCGATGCTCTATGCCTTGTGGGACCTGGGGCTGAAGATCGGTCATTCGTCGCGCTCGCTCGACGACATGGTGCGTCAGGCCAAGGCCGACGTGACCGTCCGCACCGCGTTGCTGGAGGGGCGCTATGTCTGCGGCGACCGGGCGCTGCATGACGAGGCGCGGGCGCGGTTCAAGGCGGAGGTGCAGGCAGACACCGCGCGCATTTTCATCGCCGACAAGTTGGCCGAACGCGACGCGCGGCACCGCAAGATGGGCGACACACGCTATGTCGTCGAGCCCAACGTCAAGGAGGGCAAGGGGGGCTTGCGCGATCTCCACGCGCTGTTCTGGATCGGGAAGTACGTCTTCGATGTTCAGCGCGCGCGCCAGCTGGTCGATGTGGGGCTGTTCACGGCCGACGAATATCGGCTGTTCCACCGCGCCGACGAGTTTCTGTGGGCGGTGCGATGCCACCTGCACAGCGTCACCGGGCGGGCGGAAGACCGGCTGACCTTCGACGTCCAGCGCGAGATCGCGACGCGGATGCGGTTCCACGACCGACCGGGCAAGTCGGCGGTCGAACGCTTCATGCAATATTACTTCCTGCAGGCCAAAACCGTGGGCGTGCTGAGCGGCGTGTTCCTGGCGCATCTGGACGAACGGTTTGCGAGGCCCGGGCGGCGGTTCGGATTGCCGCAGATGTTCCGGACGCTGCGCGGGCTGCTGCGCAAGCTGAACGGATTCGTGCTCGATCGCGGGCGGCTGGCGATCCCGCGCGACGGCTTCTTCCGCGAGGATCCGGTGCGGTTGATCGAGCTGTTCGCGCTGGCCGATCTGCACGAGCTGGAGATTCACCCGCTGGCGATCCGCGCCGCCGCACGCGATGCCAAGCTGGCCGACGACATTCGCCATGACGCCCGCGCCAACGCGATGTTCCTGGACGTGCTGACGTCCCGGCGCGACCCCGAACTGGTGCTGCGCTGGATGAACGAGGCGGGTGTTTTCGGTCGGTTCGTTCCCGATTTCGGTCGCATCGTCGCGCAGATGCAGTTCGACATGTATCATCACTACACCGTCGACGAGCACACGATCCGCGCGATCGGGCTGCTCGCGCGGATCGAGCGCGGGGCGGATGCGCAGGATCATCCGCTGGCGACCGCGCTGTTCGGCCAGATTGCATCGCGGCGCGCGCTGTATGTCGCGGTGCTGTGCCACGACATCGCCAAAGGGCGCGGCGGCGACCATAGCGTGCTGGGGGCCGAGATCGCCGAACGGCTGGGCCCGCGGTTGGGGCTGACCCCGGCGGAGACGGAGACGGCGGCGTGGCTGGTGCGTGCGCATCTGCTGATGTCGGCGACCGCGTTCA
>DASVUT010000330.1:0-5835 GCA_036386955.1 Sphingomonas sp.
CGCCGCGAGCTAACATTGGGCGAACGTTCGCTTTGTACACGGACACTGCCGTTCTGTGTTTCTGACTATCTTCTGAGAGGCTCTTGTTTAACCGAACACCGCTCTGTCCAGCGGCAGTGCTGCAGCAACAACAGCGAGCAAGGGCTTGATCGGAATCAAGAATTGCATGAATTCCATCATATTGATCTGAATGTATTTCATAAGTTGTTGGATCAAGACAACAGTGATTCTAAATCGACGAAACTCACACGACTGACGTATCCTTTCCCTTCGTCCAGCATTGCAGCAGTCGCCCGGTGAGTCCGAGGCGGACTGATCGCAGGAAGGTTAGGCTGGATGAAAACGAATAACATATGCAGGCTGCTTGCAGCTTCGGCGTGCTCGGTCGTGGCGTTGGCCGGCCCGGCGTTTGGGCAGCAGGCACAGACCCAGACACAGAATCCGTCGCAGGGTACTGACGATGCAACCCTGCCCACGAGCAGCGCGATCGAGAATGCCGATCCCGGTAGGGCAAACCAGACGGCTGACCAAGCTGGCACCGGGCCGCAACCGGCGACGCGCGGCGACGGCATCCCTGAAGCGGGTCCGGCGGCGGAATCGGACACGATCGTAGTTACGGGATCCCGTATCGCCCGCGCCGGCTATGACACGCTCCAGCCGACCACCGTGGTGGACAACGAGCTGATCGAAGCGCGCGGCTACACCAACATCGGCGAGGCGCTCAGCGAGCAGCCCGCGTTCGGCGCACCGGGAAGCAGCCCGGTCGGCGCGCAGTCGACCTTTGGACCGGCCCAGACCTTCGTGAATTTCTTCTCGCTCGGCTCACAGCGCACACTGACCCTGGTCAACGGGCGCCGTTTCGTCAGCGCCAATACCGCCACCATCTTCGGTCCCACCAACCCCGGCAGTCAGGTGGATCTCAACCTTATCCCCACCCGGCTGATCGATCGCATCGAGACGATCGCGGTCGGTGGCGCGCCGATCTACGGTTCGGATGCCATTGCCGGTACGGTGAACCTGATCCTGCGCCGCGACTTCAAAGGGCTTGAGGTCGACGCGCAGTACGGCATCACCGAGGACGGCGACGCGCGCGAATACCGGTTCCGCGGCCTGGCCGGGGCGAGCTTCCTCGACGACCGTGCCAACCTTACGGTCAGCGCCGAATACAGCAACGCCGCGGGTCTGGTCGCCACCGACCGTCCACTGACCGCCGCCGGGCGGTTCTTCACCGCGCCGCCCGCCAGCGCCAACTCGCCCTTCGATCAGGTACTTTTCGAGAACCGCCGGATCACCGCCTTCACCGCGGGCGGCGTTCCCTTGATCAGCCCGGGCGCGTCGCCCCGCAGCACGGGTGTCGGCGTTCGCGATGCGCAGGGGAACGTGGTCCAATTCGGCCCTGGCGGGGCACTGATCCCGTTCAACTTCGGCACTGCGACCGGAAGCTCGATCAACGCATCCGGCGGCAATGGTTTCAACCTCGCTGAGGTCACCAACCTCCTGTCGCCGACCGAGCGCTTGATTGGGACCGCGCTTGCCTCGTTCCAGGTCGCCGACAATGTCCGCCTGTTCGGCGAAGCCTGGTACGCCCGGACCACCGGCACCAACATCGTCGACCAGCCAGCCTACAACACGGCCTTGTTCGGTCCGGTGGGCGATCCGGCGGGACCGCTGCAGATCTCGATCAACAATCCCTTCCTGACCCCGCAGGCGCGGGCGACGATCGCCGCCAATCTGCCGGTGGGCCAGGACGTCTTCTTCCTCAGCCGCGCCAATACCGACATCAGCACTGGCCGAGCTACGTCTCGGCAGCAGCTATACCGCTTTGTCGGCGGACTTGAGGGAAACTTCAACGTGGGTGATCGGGAGTTCGCCTGGGAAATTTCGGGAAACTATGGCCGCGCCACGGGACGCGGCGTGGTCCCCGAACTCAACCAGCAGAACTTCCTCAACGCGCTCAATGCCATACGCGACCCATCGGGCAACATCGTCTGTGCACCAGGTGCGCTGAATTCGCCCGTAGCGGCGCTGAGCGCGACCTGTGCGCCCTTGAACCTGTTCGGACAGGGCGCGCCGAGCCAGGCCGCGCGCGACTACATCACCACCATCGCCCGCCCGGTCACCCGCAACACCCAGCGCACCTTCACCGCGAGCGTCACCGGACCGCTGTTCCGGCTGCCCGGCGGCAATGTGGAAGTGGTGGCCGGTTACGAAAACCGGCGCGAAACGACCAGTTTCGAGCCAGGTGCCTTTTACGAACAGGGGCTTGGCCGCTCGATCCCGATCTCACCGGTAAGCGGCCGTTTCACCACCAACGAGGTCTTCGGCGAATTGCGGGTGCCGATCATCTCGCCCGACATGGGGCTCGGCTTCATCCACCGGCTGGAGTTGGAGGGCGCGGCGCGCTGGGTGGATCATTCCATCGCCGGTGGCGCGCTTACCTGGACGGCGGGCGCGCGGCTGGCGCCGGTGCGCGACATCACCTTTCGCGGTAATTTCACCCGGTCTATCCGCGCGCCGGCGATCACCGAAGCGTTCAACCCGTCGAGCCAAGCGTTCGAAACGGCCAACGATCCGTGCGACATCCGCTTCATCGGCAGCGGCCCCGATCCGGCACGGCGCGCGGCCAATTGCGCGGCCGCCGGCGTGCCCGCGGGGCTGACATCCAATATCGTCGAGTTCACCATCCCGGTGACGGTCGCCGGTAACGCCAATCTCGAGAACGAGGTGGCGGACAGTTGGACGGTGGGCGCGATCATCCAGCCACGGTTCCTGCCGCGCTTCTCGCTCGCGGTCGACTGGGTCGACATTCGCCTCAACCAGGCAATCGTCACGCTGGGTGCCGAGCAGACGCTGGAGGCGTGTTTCGATGCGCCGAGCTTCCCGTCGGCGATCTGTTCGAACGTGCAGCGCGATCCGGCCGGGCAGGTCACCTTCATCCAGACGGGATTCGCCAACGCCGCGTCGCTCGATTTCCAGGGGCTGACGGCATCCATGTCGTGGCGCACGCCGCTGCCCACGTTTCTGGGCGAGGATGCGGAGCTGGGACTCAGCGCGAACTACCTCTACATCGACAAGCTGGAGCAACGGGTCGGCGCGGGCGATATCGATCTTCAGCGTGGCGCGCTCGGCAACTCCAAGCATCAGGCGACCGTCAACGCCACCTATCGCAACGGCCCGTTCAACTGGCTGGTGCAGGGGCAATACACCGGTCCAGCGGTGTTCGACCCGAACGAATCCACGGGCACGCGCGACCCGCAAGGCGTTGACGACTTCCTGTTGTTCAACACGACGTTCAACTGGGACATCAACGACCGCTTCGGCTTCCGCTTCATCGTCAACAACGTCGCGGACGTGAAGCCGCCTTATCCCGTGCCGGGCGGCGGCGGCACGGTCACCTACTTCCCGGGCATCCTCGGTCGCAGCTTCCGCGCCGGCGCAACCTTGCGCTTCTGAAAGGAGCACGGAAACCCAACCGGCCTGTCACCTCTCTCCGACGGGCTGTTTCCTGGGCGTGCCGCGGCCGAGGCACGCCCTTTTTTTCGCGGAACGAGTTCGCATTCGCGAACAGCGCCGCGGCGACTCAGCCCTCCGTCGCCGTCACCTAGGTCACCGCTCATCTACCCCTCGGATATTCCCGCCAGCGGTGCGAAGCCCGTGCGAACGACGCTTCGGCCGGAGGCTTCTGAGCGGATACCATGTGGAGTTGCAACTCGATTAGTTCGTCGAACGGATGCAAGGCCTAAACTCTAGGTGGATTGCGAGCGGAAGGGGCGATCACGAGCGCTTCATCGCATGACAGGCAGTCGTCTCCGAGCCAGTCCGATCCGCGCCGATGGGTGGATGTCCTGCCGTAATCCAACATCTTACCGCGTCCGTTCGACGCTGGACCTGCCGCTTCCGACGAAACCCGAGTTGCGGAAGGGACTTGAACAAGCGTCTAGCCTTTTAGGTGCCGCGACCTCGAGCTGGACATCCGCATCTGAATCGAAGCGACCGGACAGATAGTACGGGTCAGCTCCGGCCGTCGCCCGCATCATCCTGCATCGCCGGGCCGTTCGAAGACGCATTCGCCGCCAGCCACGCCGCCCAGCTATCCTCGCGTGCGGTGGCTTCCCACTTCGCTTGCGCGGCGACGAGGGTGGTTTCGGCGGTGCGGCGGGCGCGGTCGCGGTCGCGCATGGTGGGGCCGCCACTCATCGCGGTGGTCGGAAGTATCCTGGGGAAGCTGAGCGGGGGGCGGGCGGGTTCGCCGCGTTCGGCCCAGACGGCGCGGCGCTCCTCGTCGAGGATCTCGCTGATCTTGCTGGCGTAGAGTTCGTCCGGCTCGCCATATTCGTTGAGGGTGAGGGTGAGTGCCTTGATCGTCGCCATCGACGTCCCGCCCACGTCGAGGATGAGTTCGATATGGGTCAATTGACGCAGCGCGAAATCGGCGGCGATGACTTGGCCGGAAAGACGGTAATGACGCTCGCTGCGGATCTTGGCCGTGTAGCGTTTGATCATCTCGGCCATGAACTTCACCCATTCGACCTCGTCGCCCTCCGTCGGGCCGATCGCGCGCGCCTGACATACGGGGCAGTTCTCGGTCGCCTCGCGCGCGAGCGTGTCGGCGTCCTTGCCGCCGCCCGGCCGCTTCAGCGCGTCGTAGCGGCCGGGTATGTGATGTTTGAGGATGAACATCAGCAGCCGGTCGTTGAAGCTGCGGCGCTCGCCCACCTGTTCGCCTTGGTAGAAGACGGGGACCGGAACGCCGCTCAGCGCGCGGTCGATCGCGACGTCGGTGAGCGTCTGGACCCCGACCGCGAGCGCGGCTTCCCAGGCGGCGCGAAACGACTCCGCGCCGGGTTGGCGGCGCAGCGCATAGGCGCCCTCCGAACTCATGTTGACCGATTGCGCGGCGGCCTTGACCGAACCGGTGTCGGCGAGCGCGTCGATGAAGGCGCGCTGACGATCGGCGGTCCAGCCGTCCTGACGGTGCTTGCGCGGCACGGGGGTGAAGGGGGGCAGCGCGGGGCGCTGATCGGCGGGGATGGGGGTGCGGTTTTTCATGACCGGGGCGGCTAACCGATCTGGTTCTCTGTAGGACAGCGGAATTTTCGCGCGCTATTCCTCGGTGCGGATCAGCACGGCCTCGCCGATCAGCAGGAACAGCAGGAACGGGGCCCAGGCGGCGAGAAAGGGGGGGTAGGCGCCCAGATTGCCCATCGCGAGCGCGAAATTGTCGGCGACGAAATAGGTGAAGCCGAGCAGCATGCCGATGACGGCGCGGATGAACAGCTTGCCCGAGCGCGCGATGCCGAACGCCGCCACCGCGCCCAGCAGGGGCATGAGCACCGACGATAGCGGGCCGGACAGCTTGTGCCACAGCGCGCCTTCGAGCGCCTTGGTCGGGCGGCCCGATTCGGACAGATCGCCGATCGCGGCGCGCAGGGCTCCGAAGGACAGCCCGTCGGGGTCGACGGCGGCGAGCGTGAGCTGATCGGGGCGGACGCCGCGGCGGATGATCATGGAGGGCTCGCGCGTCTGTTTACCGGTGCCGACCTCGAAGCGTTCGGCGGGGCCGATCCGCCAGCCGTCCTCGGCGCGGACGCCGCGGGGGGCGCGGATGATGGCGACGAGCACGCCGCGGTCGCGTTTGTAATAGGTGATGCTGGTCAGGCGCGTGGCGGGGCCGCGCCCGCTGACCTGCGCCACCTCGATCAGGTCGTCGCCGTCGCGCACCCAGACATTGGAGCGGTCGCCGCGATCGATTGGCAGCGGTCCGTAATCGACCTTGTTCCACTGGGTCAGCGTCGCGGTGGCGCGCGACACGACCCGGTCGTTGAACGCGAAGCT
>DASVUT010000331.1:0-8553 GCA_036386955.1 Sphingomonas sp.
GCTGGTATTCCACCACGGCAAGGGCGCGAACGGCAAGTCGACGCTGGTCGACACGTGGGCAACGATCGCGGGCGACTATTCGGGCACCGTGCCGATCGAGACTTTCCTCGATCAGGGCCGCAAGCGGAAGGGGTCCGACGCCTCGCCTGATCTCGCCGCCCTAGTTGGCGTGCGCATGCTGCGCACGTCGGAGCCGGAGAAGGGCGCGAAGCTCGCCGAGGCGCTGATCAAGCTGGCCACGGGTGGCGAGCCGATGCCGGTGCGCCGGCTGATGCGTGACCCGTTCGATCTCTACCCGGCTTTCAAGATGACGATCTCGGGCAACCATCGGCCGTCGATCACCGGCGTCGACGACGGGATATGGCGGCGCGTGCTGCTGGTCCCCTGGGATATCCAGATCCCGGATGCCGAAAAGGACCGCCAGCTCGTCGACAAGATGAAGCGGGAGGGGAGTGGCATCCTGAACCGGCTGCTGACCGGCCTAGCCGATTGGCGGCTGCACGGCCTCCAGGCACCCGCCAGCGTGCGCGGAGCGACCGCCAGCTACCGCGAGGAGTCCGACCCGCTGGGGCGCTTCCTTGCGCTCTGCACGGCCGAGGAGAAGGGCGAGCGGGTTCAATCGTCCAAGCTCTATGCTCTGTTCCTGGCATGGGCGCGCGCGGCCGGTGAACGCGAGTGGACGCAGACCGGCTTCAGCAAGGCCATGGCCGATCGCGGGCACCGCAAGGTGGAAAGCCACGGCATGCGCTGGGTCGACCTCACGATGACCAAGACGACCGACGACTTTGCCGAGGAAGAGGCGGCGGCTGACCGCTTCGATGATCGCCCCCGCACCCCCTTTGGAGATGACGATGGCTTCCCAGCCTGATCGCCTTGCAAGGGTTCGTGCAAGGGTTGCGCAAGGCTTCTTGCAAGGGTTTAGCCCAGCATTTCCGCGCGTGTGCAAGGGTTGCAACGGTTCTGCGCACCCCTGTCTCACGTGTGTGTGCGTGCGCATACACCGGCGCGCGCGCCTGCGCATGCGTGTTAGGTTGCACATAACCCTTGCAACCCTTGCAACCCTTGCACTTCTTCTATCCATCTATCGTTACTTCAATGACTTAGCCGATTGCGGCCGCGCAAGGGTCGCGCAAGGGTTGGCGGTCGTGTGCAAGGGTCTGCCCGCCCCCGGGGGGGTTAAATCCGGTAGAAGCGTCTTCCGCCTAGACCGCTGTCCCTCTCACGCGCGGATTTTTTATCGGTCAGGCGATTTCTCAGGCGGGGTTGGGCGTTTATGGGCGCTGCTGCTTCGTCTTTCAGCCCGTGTGCTCGCCGGGAGGCCCGCGCACCCCATCGTCGCTGACGCCGCATTCTGCGCGGGCCTATCTCTCGCGGTTGTGCCGACCTGTGTAGTTGCCTCGGCCTGGTTGGCGCGCGCGGTTATTTTCCTCGCCGTCCGCAAGGATCGCCATGCGCATCGGTAAGCTGTGGGAGCTGGCGGCGATCCCGGACATGCCGTCGCAGCCAACGCTGCGGGCATTCATCCGCTCGCGTCCGGACTTCCCGGTGATCACGACGGGCAGCAAGGGCACCGCCTACGTCTTCGATCTCGACGCCGCGGCATCGTTCGTGCGGGCGCACTGGCGCGACATGCGCGCTGAGCTGAGCGGCAGCGCGCGGGCGAACCGTGGCAAGCCTGCGGTGGGATCGCAGGCCCGACAGGACATGTTTCCCGGCCTCCTGGACGGCGAGCAGCGGAATGGTTCTCCGCGGTGACGTCGACCGCTCGCCTCGATGCGCCTGGCGTGCGCCCGACAGTGGGCGATCTGCGGCGCGTACGCGACATGCTTATGGCTGCCGGTGATGCGTCAGCGGTGAACGTTGCGGTCGCGCTGGGAGCGATCCTTCGGGGTGGGGACGCAGTGTCGGCGCTGGGGCTCAAGGCGGTGGCAGGAAGGCGATCGGCGTTGACGGTCGATCGGATTACAGCGCGTGATGAGTTGCTCCGCCGCATGGCTGCTCGTCATTTCGCAAGCGTATCAACCAGCGCGCAAGCCCGCGAGATCGCGAAGGCTGCCCGCGCATACTGGTGCCGCGCGGCCCGCCTGGACGTCGATCTGGACGACATGCCCGCCAGCTATGCAGGCATGCCGCGCGAGTTCCTGTTTCATGTCGCGCGCCTGCCGGCCTCCGTACCAAGCGAGCGGACAATCCGCCTGATCCTTGCGAACCTGTCGACGAGAGCTGGCAACGGGGCACGGCTTTTTACTGCCAGCTCATCCTGAAATTGGAATCAACATCATGGAGGATCGGATGATCAATACTATCGCCATCACACCGTCGCGCGAGCTCGCGACAACTCAACCGGAAAGCGAGTCCTTGATGGAGCGCGCGATGGCCCGCGCAGCTCGCGACATCAAAACGCGCTGGTCCTCATATGATCTCCCGACCGTGACACCGCTCAGCAGCTTTGCCGACTTTTCGGCGGCCGCGGCAAAGCGCCGCGAAGTCGCGATCGAGCGCTCCGCTTGCGAGAAGGAGCTGAGCAAGGCGGTAACGGCGATCGCGCGGGGCATGGCGGCACGTCGTGATGAAGAGACCGATCGCCAAGCGCGCGACATACTGGACGGTCGACCTGAAGAAGCGTTCGTCGGGTTCGAGGAACTACGCACGCAGGTCGCGCGGCTGACGCAGCGGCAGAAAGCGTATTGCGAGGCGCTGCGGATCCAGGACGAGCATCTAGCTACTATCCGCTCGGAGCGCTCGATCGACGCTGCCGCGTCGATGTCAGCGGTTCACCGTGATGCCGCGGGTGCCATTGCAGAAGCTGTGTCGCAGCTGCGCATCGCTCTCGATCGAGAGGAAGCAATCCGCGTTTCGGTGACGCAGGCAGGATACGACGCCCGTCTCCCAAACTTCGCGATGCCCAACCTGTTTGGCAACAACGGTCGTTTCGACGAGCTGGAGCGGCTCACGCGCGAGTATGCGCGGTGAGCTGGCGCGCGGGGATCCACGGATACGTTGCGCAATGGAACGTCGTCACGAGCAAGATCGATCGACCTCATGCGCGCCATCTAGCCCGTCCCGCACGGTTCAAGCCTGGCTGCTTCTCTTTCGATGCTGCAAGGGTAGGAGTCTGGTTTATGCATCGGCAGGTGCAGGCGATCGGCACAGGCGCTGAGCTTGGGCTGCAAATCTGGTCCGACACCTATGGGTTGGCCTTCGCCTTCAAGCCTCCATCGACCGCTTGGAGCCTCGTCTGTGGCGTTGCGGAGGGTCGCTACGATCAAACTTCGGCGGGATTTCGGATCGATGCCGCTACCACGGAGAGGCAGGGAAGCGTCGTATTCGACGATATCTCCTGCGCGTCGCTCGACGAGATCAGCATCTGTCCGCGGGGTGCTTGCCCGGGGGCATTATGCTGGCACATCGGCAATGGTCCCCGGGCTTTGCTACCGCAAGCCGCCGCTCTTCTCCCCGGTTGGGAAGTTGGTCGTTCGGCAGCTCGGCAAAGCATGGCCTGATGCACGAGTTCCCGATCGCCTCCACCTTGTGGGCGCTGCACCCTCGCCACCTCGACGCCATACAGCGTCAGGCTGCGACCAGCGCAATGCTGCCAGACGTCGTGTCGCGCCTCGTCGCGGGTTTCGCAGGCACTGCACGTACCGCACGGCCGACAGCGCCGGAACGGCACGGATCCACGCTCATTGTGCCCGTGGTGGGCGTCCTCGCCCCTCATGGTATTTACGCGGGTGGCACGTCCTATGACCTGATCGCCGACCAGGTCCGCGAGGCCGCCGCTGACAAGTCTGTCGCGACGATCGTCCTCGCGGTGCGGAGCCCAGGTGGGACGGTTTGGGGATGCGAGGAGGCTGGCGACGCGATCCACGCCGCGCGAGGCGTCAAGCCGGTAGTCGCGGTCGCCGATCCCTACTGCTTCTCGGCCGCCTACTGGCTGTCGACACAGGCCAGCAAGTTTTACGTCACGACGTCGGGCGAGGTCGGGTCGGTTGGTGTGCGGTCCGGACACACCGACATGTCCGGCTTCGAGAACAAGATCGGCATCAAGACGACGCTGATCGCGTCGTCGCCCGACAAAATCGCGGGGCACGCGCATGCGCCGCTCGCCGATGAAGACCGCGCTGAGATCCAGAGCGGCGTCGATGCGGCCAACCGGCGCTTCATGCTCGCCATCGCCCGCGGTCGCGGCATGCGCATGGCGGACGTGGCCCGCGTCCATGGCACCGGACGGACGTTCTCCGCGTCGCGGGCACTCGCGAACGGCGCGATCGACGGCATCGCGACGATGCGGGACATCATAGGGCGGCACGGCTCCGGACAGGTGCGGCTCGCACTGATGCGGCGACAGGCTGCGCTCGCGGCGATGATGGCGAGCATCTGACCGGGCGCTGTGGCCGTCATTGCGCAGGCACCCGCTGGCAGTTCTTACTTCACCGCTATTATTCAAGAAGCGAGCGGAGCGGCTGGCCGGCACCGGGTCCCTATGTCTGCGACCAAGAAGGCGTGCGCCGTATTGATCTGCTGACTTCGACTGAGGACCAGGCTGGAACCTCTGCGCGGAAATTTACGATCGACCGGACATCCGCGTCCGCTCCGCATTCATGCTACGTTCGTATGAGCGTTACGACTATGTGCAGCTTGGTGTATGTGCTGCTTTACAGGACGCTGGCGACTGGTCCGGATAGGACGTCGGTGTCCGTGCGCGATCGGACATGTCTGACCTGTCGGGTCGCTTTGGAATCCCCGTGTTCGGTGCCATATCCCAATCATCGAGGAACGCACCATGACTGACGCAACGAACATACCGCATTCGCCGCTCATGCAGCTTGTACCGCCTGCTCCGGCGGTGCCGGCACCTCCCGCACCGCAGGGGTGGCCTGTGCAGGCTGTGCCGTCAGCATCGCCTGTTGATTGGCCGCTACCGGCTACACCGATGGCAGGCGTGCCCCCCATGCCCACAGCTTCGATCGTTCAGCTCGCCGCGGCGGCGAAGAAGGTGGACACGCGCAAAGCGTCGGAAAAGAAGTACGGCAAGCCGGTCATGGACCTAGGGTTCTGCATCGTGCCGTCTCTGTTGATGTGGGCGCAAGCTCGCCTCGGCATCAATACCGTGCAGTTCAATATCATCATGCAGTTGGCTGACTTCTGGTGGGACCCGGAACGCAAGCCCTATCCGGCTAAGAAGCTGCTCTCGGATCGCATCGGCATGAGCGAGCGCCAGATCCAGCGACAGATCGCGGAGCTGGAAGCGGCCGGCCTGGTCACGCGCATCGGTCGCACGCGCCCGGGTCGCGGTAAGACCAGCAACGAATACGATCTCGGTGGTTTAGTGGCTCGCCTGAAAGAACTCGAGCCGGAATTTACCGCAGTTCAGGAGGAGAATCGCGAGCGGCGCAAGAACGTCGCTTTGCCTAAGCATCGCCGCAAGGCGTAGGTTCCGGGGGCGGGCCTCACCCGCTCCCGCGCTTCGTACAATGGTAACAGCCCGGTCATGTAGCAGCATGACGGGGAGAGGTTTCCGAGGCTTGAACCGTCCAGGGCGGCTCGCGAGCAATCGCGGGCCGCCTTTCGCTATATCGGCTGATCAGCGCGGCGTCATCTGTAGCGGTGACTGGTGAGGACCAAACGTTAGGCCTCGAGGGACTGAAGCCGCGCCGGGGGGCCGGTGAGGTGCGGGAGCAGTTGCTGCGGGAGCCCGTCGACCAGAGGTCGAAGATCGAGGCAGCCAAGTAGGATCTCCGCGTCGCCGCGGCTGATCGGCGCGAGGCGCCAAGCGTCCTTGTGCAGGCGGCAGCGGTGAAGGTGCGGGCCCCTCGCCAAGTCAGACGAATACGACGCGCACCGTGCCAGCCTCGCGGCGACCTTCCAGGCGTCGACGCGCTTCCGCGAACGGTTCCAACTAATGGCGCAGGCAAACTGACGCAGGCGGCGTCCTTGACCTGCAATGCCGTCTAGGAACCGGCGGTGACGTCGTCGGGCCTCCGCGCTCCGGCGACCAAGTCCCGCCCGCAGATTCTCGGAACCTGCGGGCGGATGCGACAGACTGGCGCTGGTCTCGCTTAAGCTATCGCCATTGTTGTGGACGCAGGACGTTATCCGTCGCGATCTGATCGGTATCGACCAAGGCGACCGGCGTCGCCGGCCCGGTGCCCTTACGCTTCAGCCGGATGTCGCTGACAGATCCTTCGCTCTCGAAGAAGCCCGCCGGCAGATCGCACAGCGATTCGACGTCATGCGCGAACAGCCGGAGTCCATCGAGCAGCTGAACACGGGTCACGATCTTCTCGTCGCAGAGCAGCTTGATTGAGCGACCGAGCAGCCGGGGGCGCTCCGGTTCCAGGTCGCGGTCGAGCGGCTCCTCCTTCCGCCATCCCTTCGCGCTGTAATGTTTGAATAGTCGCTGCTTGCCCTCGTCGTCGAGAATGCCGAGGTTGGCACACCGCATGATCATCGCACCGATCGACACCTTCCAACGCGATTTCAGCGCCTGGAAGCCGGGGAGCGATGGTGACCAGACCTCGGCGCTGAAGCTCTCCGCAGGCAATAGGAAGGCCCCGGCGAAGGCGAACGCCTGACGCTCGATATCCTTGAACGCAGCCGCGTCGTAGAGCGTGCGCTCAGTGAGGCTGCGGTGCAGGACCAGGTGGCCGAGCTCGTGCGCAGCGTCCATGCGCGACCGGACGCATGTCTGCTTGTCGGTCGCCAGAAAGACGTAGGGACGACCGTCGGCTATCGACCAGTTCGACAGCCCGTCCATATTGCCGCTGTCGATCTGTTCCTTGATGACGATGACGCCTGCGTTCTCCATCACCAGCAGGACGTCGGAGATCGGGCCGAGACCCAGCCCCCACTTCTCCCGACACTCGATCGCCACCCGCTCGATATCTTCGTCGCGGATTTCGCGGAAGTCGCGCACGTCCAGCGTCGGCACGTCGGGTGCCGGTAGGTCGAGTTCCTGTTGGAGATAGAGGGACACATCCTGCGCCCAGCGCAGCCGCGAACTGACCCGCGCCCGCATCGCCTTGCTCGTCGCCGCCATGGACCGCGCGAACATGGGCGCCGGCCCGTGCTCCACCGGTGCCGCGAGGAAGTAGCTCACCGGCAGGTTCAGGCCCTGCGCCACGGCCTGCAGCGCCTCGGCTTCCGGCAGCTGCTCGCCAGACTCCCAACGGGATATGTTCGAGCTCCTCCGCCCGCTGAGGTCCGCGAGCGCGACCTGCGTGAGGCCTCGCGCCGCGCGGGCCTCGATCAGCCGCTCTGGCCTGAAACCTGGAACACCGCTTCTCATTCAATCATCATCCTAGCGGAGGGCCGTCAGCCCTCGGATCGCCCTTTGAGCTTCGGCACTGCCCGATCCTTGACCTCCACCGGTGCGTTGGTCGTCGCGGCCGACTTCGTGTCGGCATCGTGGTACATGGCGAGTATGTCTGAAATGGGCACAATCTCCAGCCAGGTGCGGAGATCCCGGTGAGGAAAGCCCACCCCCACCCATGCCGGAAGCGCAGGGTTGCCCCTAGCATTCGCCGTGACGACGAGCATGGCGCAGAGCCGATCGTCACGCGGCATCTCCACCGGCTCGAACAGCCGCAGCTGCGTGCCGGTCAGCCATGCGTTGAATTCGGCGAACTGGCGCCGGAACTTGCTCGCGCGGGGCGGCCCGATGTGCGCTTGGACGTTGCCGCGTATGAGGTGGACGCCGTCGGCGGTAGCGACGCTGTACCTTCCGCCCCGAGGCATCGTGTGGGCAGCATCGACCACCAGGCCGTGCTCCTTCGCGTCTCGCCGAAAGCCCGCTTCGAGCCGAGCATGCCGTAGTTGCGCGACCGTGTTCCGATACTCGGGCTCTTCGACGTGGCGGTCCGCAATCCGCACCGCCTCGGCGAACGCCGCATCGGCCATCGCGGGCATGTCGATCCACAACTCCCGCGGCGTCGCCGCCACCAGCCGTTCAACGCACTGCCCCATTTATCACCATCCCATGCTACTTGCGTTATTCGGGATTAGACGCGATTTAATTTGCGTGAGCAAGCGATTTATTGACAGTTCGGGTGCCGAACGCGATCAGACGTGGAAGC
The DNA here is from genome assembly GCA_036386955.1 of Sphingomonas sp. GTDB lineage: Bacteria > Pseudomonadota > Alphaproteobacteria > Sphingomonadales > Sphingomonadaceae > Sphingomonas. The sequence goes on from DASVUT010000331.1 coordinate 8,076, forward strand.
TATATCAGCGGCGGATCGCGAACCTATCTAACCGCAACAGTGGCGGCGCTGCCCAACAACAACGACGCTGGCCGGTTGATCGATGCTCAGCGGGCCACAGCGGTAAATCGAGCTGACCGCCTAGCGGGCGGTTCGCGGTGACGATCGACCTCACCGGATTGCATCAAGGGTGGCTGCACGGGCTGCGGCTCGATGACGCAGACGAAAAGATTGTATTGCCCTGAATGGCCTACTTCTTAGACGATGAAGGCGGGGTAGGGGCCGGCTTCGGCTGGTTACGCACACCGTCGTTGAACTTCGCTAAATATTGCGTCTGGGGAGCTGTCGGACGCACGGGCGATGCTTGGGCCGGCTTGGGGGGCGGAGCCTTCGCCATCACGGCTTCTCCCGAATGCTAACGCTCGAGCGGAGGCCCCACATGCTTGCCCCTTCCGTTACCAGCCGGGACTTCGGGGCTTTTGGCCGTACCGGCAGGAAC
>DASVUT010000332.1:0-2907 GCA_036386955.1 Sphingomonas sp.
AAACGATCCAGTACTCCGCGCTCGGCTCGAGTAGACGCTTGCGGAGTACCGGGCGCGGCGGAGTGATTCAAGTAGGCAGTGACGAGCTTTCCTGCTGCCACTCCTCCTGTGGCCATGACCTGCGGGCAATGCCAGGTCGCGACCGCCGACTCGGCACAGAGGCAATGGCCCGGACCGCCGCATAACCACCCGCTTTAGAGGATTGCGCACGATCATCATCCGACAGCCGCCTTGTGGAGCTGCTCACGCACTGCGAGGCGCACGTTGTAGAGGATGATCTTCACGCCGACCCAACGTCGCACGCGTGCCAGCGTCCGCACCCACGCCGGCAGCCCTGCGAGTCCGCCGGCCGTGCAGGTCAGCGTTCCGAAGACGCGCTCGATCTCGTTGCGCGCCTTCATCACAAGCCGCGTCAGCGCTGGGTGCTCCTCCCACGCGTGCACCAGGGCGCGGCGCGTGGCGGGCATTTGCCGCAGCTTCGCCGCACGTCGGATCCCGCCAGCGCGATGCTGCCCACGCAGTGGGTGGATCAGGCGGACCTCCGCTTGCGTGGCGAGCGCCGCGTGCAGCGGCGCCGAGTCATAGGTGCTGTCGGCGAGCACCAGGGCATCAGGCGCCAACGGTGGCAAGCGTGGCAGCAAGGCGTCGCGAGCCACCGTCTTCTCGTCGACGTTCAGGCCCATCACGCTCCAGGCGACGATGCGGCGTCGCCGGTTGACCAGCGCGTGCAGCTTGTAGCCGCGGGCGAAGCCGCCGCTGACCTTGCCACGCGTGGCGTCCGGATCCTTGCTCACCGGGCTGACCGGCAGCGGCTTGCCGTCGAGGTAGGCGACGTCCGTCAGTTGCCGCCCACCGGCGAACGCATCGTGCACGAGCTGGAGGATGCGCTGGCAGTCGTCGCTCTTGATGCGACGGGTGAACTGGCTGACGGACGGGAGCCTGCGCGGGCGGAACAGTCGGCTGTAGTGCTCGCGTTGGCTCGCCCAGCACAGCGGCCGGTCGTGCCAGACCGACCACATGTAGAGCGCGACGATGAGGGCGTTGCCGTACACCGGGCGGCGGCGTCCGCCGTTCCATCCCACCGCTCGCGCAGCTCGCCGCACCGCGACGAGCACCGTCCGCCACCGCTCACGATCCATGCCGACTCCTTTGTTGCCACGCGACAAACAGGAGGAAGCATGGGCTGCTGCACGAGTTAGCGCTACTCCTCTTCGTGATCGCGCGCAATGCTCTGCAGCGGAAACTATGTAAGGCGACGGGCCTCCCCCGCTACGGTCGGTCACGAGGTCTGGCGCGCGTGCACCTGCCTCAATCGCTAACGACCTGACGCAAGCAAGAGGAGGCCCGCCATGACGGATGCTACCGCGATGACGACGAGGCCGGCAACGATGAACTCGACAGTGAGGATCCTCGCTCTGGACCTGGGCAAGTTCCGCTCGGTCGCCTGCGCGTTGGACCCCGTCGCCGGCACGCACCAGTTCCAGACGATCGCCACCACGCCGGCGGCGGTGCACGAGCTGTTGGTCGCGCAGGCGCCAGCCACGCTGGTGATCGAGGCCTGCTCGGTGTCGGGCTGGATCTGCGACCTCGCCGACACCCTCGGCATCACGGTGCGTGTCGCCAACACCAACGGCGAGGCATGGAAGTGGCGACGCGTGAAGCGCAAGACCGACCGCGACGACGCGCTCAAGCTCGCGCGGCTGCACGCGGGCGATCAGCTGCCCACGGTGCACGTGCCCAAGCTCGAGGTCCGCCAGCACCGGGCGCTGATCAAGTACCGCCACGGCCTGGTCGACCGGCGCACAGGCGTGAAGAACACGATCCGCAGCCTGCTCGACGCGCAGGGTCTGTCGCTGCCCGCCCGCTCGCGGGGCTGGACGAAGGAGGCGATCGCCGAGCTGGCGACGTTGTCGCGGCCGCTCGCGCAGTGCGAGATGCACGAGCTGTGGCGTGGTCAGCTGGCGATGGAGCTGACGATGCTCGAGCAGCTGCAGCGCCTCATCAAGGAACTGGACGCCAAGCTCGACGCGCTGCAGGCGAGCGATGATCGGATGCGTCGGCTCAAGACGATCCCGCAGGTGGGCAACCGCTTAGCCGAGCTGGTGGTGGTGACGCTGGACGAGGCGGAGCGCTTCGCGTCCGCGGCGCAGGTCAGCGCCTACGCGGGGCTGGTGCCCAGGCAGTACCAGAGCGGACAGATGAACCGCCTGGGCCGGATCACCGGGCAAGGGCCGGGGCTCTTGCGGCGGGTGCTGGTGCAGGTGGCGTGGGGCCTAGCGCGGCGCGAGGGGACGCACGGGCACGCGCTGTTCGAGCGGCTGTGCCACGGCCAGCGGACGCGGCGCAAGCAGGCGGCGGTGGCGCTGGCACGGAAGATCCTGGTCTGGTGCTGGGCGATCCTGCGTGACGGCAGCGAGTGGGACGAGGGACGAAGGCTCAAGCCATGCTTGACGAGTTGAACGTGGAGGCGAGCAAGGACGAGGAGACCGTGAACGACGAAGACCAGGAGCGGTGAAGAACGATGCGTGAGCGATGAATCGACGCAGCAGCGGACGCAGATCGCAGCAGGATGAGTGAGCCAAGCCGGCCAGAGCTCGCATAACCAGCGGGAGCCCCGAGCGATCGGGTGACTCCGTCAGTCGGAATGAGCGTGTGCCGGTGCATTGCAAAGTTGAATAAGGCCGGGCGAAGGAACTAAGAGAGACGCCCGTGACCTTGAATAGTGGTCTGACCCTCACCCGCGCGAATCGCCTCAGCTGCCGAACGAATCATCGCTTGACGAAGACGCCTTCATAGTGGCTGGTTATGCCCGCGCCGCAGTACGCGGAAGAGAAACGGCATCATCGGGATCGCCAGCAGCAGCCATGACGGGAACGCGATCTCGTAATCTGAGCCGTTCCACATGAC
>DASVUT010000333.1:0-4821 GCA_036386955.1 Sphingomonas sp.
GCTCTCGGCAACCCGCTTGAATCCACGCGTCGCGGCCGATCGGACCCAATGATGCGCATCATCCATACCGTTCGCGCCTCTTGCGCACGGTATCGCTTTCCCACAATCACTTGTGTCTGACGACGCCTCTGCCCCTACCAATGGTGCTATATCCACCATTAAGGATCAGAAGCAGCGACTCGGTGACCGGCTTCGGCCCGGCCCCCGATCGACTTGACGAATCGCGAACGTACCGTGAACAAGGAAGCGTAAGATGGATTTCAGGGACCAGGCCAGCGTGATCACCGACACCACCGAAGCGACCACCGCCCCCACTGCCGCCGCCGCTGCCGTCCCGCGCGCGTCGACCGCCATCGACGCGCGCCCTTATGCGTTGGAGGTCGATCATAGCCGCGACTCGCTGTTGACCGATTTCGGCCGCGAAACGCTCAACGACCGCTATCTCCTGCCCGGCGAATCGTACCAGGACCTCTTCGTCCGCGTCGCATCCGCCTATGCCGACGATGCCGCGCACGCGCAGCGGCTGTACGACTATATCTCGAAGCTCTGGTTCATGCCCGCGACGCCCGTGCTGTCCAACGGCGGCACCGGGCGCGGCCTGCCGATCTCCTGCTACCTCAACTCGGTGCCCGATAGCCTGAACGGCATCGTCGACACCTGGAACGAGAATGTCTGGCTCGCCTCGCGCGGCGGCGGCATCGGCACCTATTGGGGCAATGTCCGCGGCATCGGCGAGCCCGTCGGGCTGAACGGCAAGACCAGCGGCATCATCCCCTTCGTACGCGTCATGGATTCGCTCACCCTGGCGATCAGCCAGGGGAGTCTGCGCCGCGGTTCGGCCGCGGTCTATCTCGACATCAACCATCCCGAGATCGAGGAATTCCTCGAAATCCGCAAACCCTCGGGCGATTTCAACCGCAAGGCGCTGAACCTGCACCACGGCGTGCTGATCACCGACGCGTTCATGGAGGCCGTGCGCGCCGGCGAGGAATGGCATCTGCGCAGCCCCAAGGATCAGGCGATCCGCGCCACCGTCGACGCGCGCTCGCTGTTCCAGAAGCTGGTCGAAACGCGGCTCCAGACCGGCGAACCCTATATCGTCTTCGCCGACCATGTGAATTCGACCATGCCCAAGCATCACCGCGATCTGGGGCTCAAGGTCTCGACCTCGAACCTGTGCAGCGAGATCACGCTACCCACCGGCCGCGACCATCTGGGCAATGATCGCACTGCGGTCTGCTGCCTGTCGTCGCTGAACCTGGAAACCTGGGATCAGTGGAAGGACGAAAAGGGCTTCGTCGAGGACGTGATGCGCTTCCTCGACAATGTCTTGCAGGATTATATCGACCGCCACGAACCCGGCATGGAGCGTGCCGCCTATAGCGCGGGTCGCGAACGCTCGGTTGGCCTGGGCGTCATGGGCTTCCACTCCTTTCTCCAGGCGCGCGGGCTCCCGTTCGAAGGGGCGATGGCCAAGTCGTGGAACCTGCGCATGTTCAAGCAGATCAAGGCGCAGGTGGACGAAGCCTCGATGCAGCTCGCGGTCGAGCGCGGCCCTTGCCCCGACGCCGCCGACATGGGCGTGATGGAGCGGTTCTCGTGCAAGATGGCGATCGCGCCCACCGCGTCGATCTCGATCATCTGCGGCGGCACCAGCGCGTGCATCGAGCCGATCCCCGCCAACATCTACACGCACAAGACGCTGTCGGGCAGCTTCTCGGTCAAGAACGCGTATCTCGAACGGCTGCTGATCGCCAAGTCGAAGAATTCGGACGCGGTGTGGAACTCGATCCTGGAACAGGGCGGCTCCGTGCAGCATCTCGATTTCCTGAGCGCCGAGGAAAAGGACGTGTTCAAGACCAGCTTCGAGATCGATCAACGCTGGCTGCTCGAGCTCGCGGGCGACCGCACGCCCTATATCGACCAGGCGCAGTCGCTGAACCTGTTCATCCCCGCCGATGTCGAGAAATGGGACCTGCTGATGCTCCATTTCCGCGCGTGGGAGCTGGGCATCAAGTCGCTCTATTATCTGCGCTCCAAGAGCGTCCAGCGCGCGGGGTTCGCCGGCGGGGTGGAGGCCGACAACACGATCGAAAAGCCGCAATATCAGCTCGAAAGCACCGATTATGACGAGTGCCTGGCCTGCCAGTGACGAACTGGCACGGTGTTGGACCTGTCCGGGGACACGCTTCGTTTGTCCCCGCGAAACCTCGCGCACGCAGCGCGCGGGCAGGAGAACCTCGCATGACCTATGGTGTCGTCGTCATGTATTGCGTCGCGGCCGTGCTGACCGTCACGGGCGCCGTGCTGCTGGTCCGTCTGGGCAGCTCGACCATTACCGAGCGCAAGACCTATGCCTATCGCATGATCGGCATCATGCTGGCGTCGGCGGGCGTGGTGCTCGCCATGTCGGCGACCGCCATGTGGCGCTGGACGATCGCCCCGTGAGATCGGTGTCCGCGCTGGTCATCACGGTCGCCCTGTTCGCCGCGGGCGTGCTGCTGTTCTCGCTCGGGCTGTACCAAGCCCGGCTGCGGTACAGGCGCGCGGGGCTCGCGGGCGATCTGCGCGCGACCGGCGATGTCCTGATCGGCTCAGGCGTCGCCGCCGGGGCCGCTTATCATCTTTCCGTTCTCATCTCGGAGTAATCCCATGTCCCTTCTCCACGCCTCCAAGCAGTACAAGCCGTTCGAATACCCCTGGGCGTTCGAATTCTGGAAGCGTCAGCAGCAGCTTCACTGGCTGCCCGAGGAAGTGCCGCTGGGCGAGGATTGCCGCGACTGGGCGCAGAAGCTCAGCGACCACGAACGCAATCTGCTGACGCAGATCTTCCGCTTCTTCACCCAGGCCGATGTCGAGGTGCAGGACTGTTATCACGAGAAATACGGCCGCGTCTTCAAGCCGACCGAGATCAAGATGATGCTGACCGCGTTCTCCAACATGGAAACGGTCCATATCGCCGCCTACAGCCATCTGCTCGACACCATCGGCATGCCGGAAAGCGAATATGGCGCGTTCCTGGAATATGCCGAAATGAAGGAAAAGCATGATTACATGCAGAACTTCGGCGTCGACAATGATCAGGACATCGCCCGCACGCTGGCGATGTTCGGCGGCTTCACCGAAGGGGTGCAGCTGTTCGCCAGCTTCGCCATGCTGATGAACTTCCCGCGCTTCAACAAGATGAAGGGCATGGGGCAGATCGTCACCTGGTCGATCCGCGACGAAAGCCTCCACTGCGAAGGCATCATCAAGATGTTCCACACCTTCTGTCAGGAGCGTCAGTGCCTGACCAAGGCGGTCAAGGACGACATCGCCGATGTCTGCCAGACGACGATCCGGCTGGAGGACAATTTCATCGACCTGGCGTTCGAAATGGGCCCGGTCCACGGCATGACGCCCAAGGAGATCAAGAAGTATATCCGCTTCATCGCCGATTGGCGGATGAACCAGCTCGGTCTCAAGCCGATCTACATGATCGACGAACACCCCCTCCCCTGGCTCGCCCCGATGCTCAACGGCGTCGAACACGCCAACTTCTTCGAACAGCGCGCGACGGAATATTCCAAGGCCGCGACCAAGGGCCAGTGGAACGACGTCTGGGACAGCTTCGACAAGCGCCAAAAGGCGAATGCGGGGCGGGTGGTCGCGAACGAGGACGTCGCGGACGCGGACATGTTCGCGCAGGCGGGCGTGGCGGCGGAGTAGTGCCTTGGGTCAGCTCCTCGGCGATGAACCGCGTCGAATATGATGCGGCTACGGGTCAGTTGGACATCTGGTTCAACGGCTCGGGCCGGTACAGCTACTATCGGGTGCCGTCCTACATCTACGACGGGCTGCTCGCCTCGGGTTCTAAGGGCACTTATTTCAACAACAACATCCGTGACCGATACAGTGTCCGCTAAAAAGGCTGGAGACTGCTCTGACTCCCGAAGTAGGCTTTGCAAACGCCTTGATCATTGGCCCGATAACAGCCTTGACGGAACAGAACGGGATCGTAGAGTCGTCACGGGATCGCGGAAGAACGGATTGCAATGCTGGACCCATCCTCAACGGTTTCGGCCCATATCGACCTGCTCGCCACTGCGCGAGGTCAGCGGTTCGGCACAATCCTCGCTGACCCGCCGTGGCAATTCCAGAACCGTACTGGCAAGGTCGCTCCCGAGCACAAGCGGCTAAACCGATACGGCACTATGGCGCTGGATGAGATTCGCGCATTGCCGGTCGCCGACATAGCCGCCGATCCGGCGCACTTGTATCTCTGGGTGCCCAACGCGCTTCTGCCCGAGGGCATGCGCGTCATGGAGGCATGGGGCTTCCGCTACATATCCAACATCGTCTGGCACAAGGTGCGTAAGGACGGCGGTTCGGACGGGCGTGGCGTCGGCTTCTACTTTCGCAACGTCACCGAGCTGCTGCTATTTGGCGTACGTGGCAAAAATGCGCGCACTCTCCCGCCAGGCCGTAGTCAGGTCAACATGATGCAGACCCGCAAGCGCGAGCACAGCCGCAAACCCGACGAGCAATATGATATCATTGAAGCGTGTAGCTGGGGTCCGCGCCTGGAGATGTTCAGCCGCGGCGCGCGCCGCGGCTGGAGCGTATGGGGAAATCAAGCCGACGAAAGCTACCGGCCGACTTGGGACACCTATGCTCATAATAGCTCAGTGGCAGCGGCTTCCGAGTAGGAGCTAGTCCTCAGCTGGCACGTTTGCGAGTGCGGCAATCTGCTCCGGCATGGGCGGACCGTCATCGACATAGAGTGCCGGCTTGATCGCAAACGTGAGCACAGGGCAGCCGCCACCTCCGCCGCCCTCAATC
>DASVUT010000334.1:0-3488 GCA_036386955.1 Sphingomonas sp.
GCGACAATCGTGGCGCCGGCAGCGGTGCCGGTGACGGTGGTGCCGGGGGGCAAGGACAAGCGGAAACGGCGCTAATTCGTTTCCTCCCCGTTCGTGCTGAGCTTGTCGAAGCACCGTTCTTCTTGCGCCAGACGAAAAGAGCGGCCCTTCGACAAGCTCAGGGCGAACGGGGAGCGAGCTTGGAGGAACGCAATCTCAGCCCGCCAGCTTCCCCGCGACCTCCGCGATCTTTTGCCCCTGGTACCGCGCGCCAGCCAACTCGTCGGCGCTCGGCTGGCGGCTGCCATTGCCGTCGGCGATCGTCGTCGCGCCGTAGGGCGATCCGCCCTTGACCTCGTCGACGCCCATTTGCGCCTGGAAGCCGTAATCGAGGCCGACGATCACCATCCCCATGTGCATCAGGTTGGTGACGATCGAGAACAACGTCGTCTCCTGCCCGCCATGCTGGCTGGCGGTGGAGGTGAACGCGCCGCCGACCTTGCCGTTCAGGCTCCCACGCATCCACAGCCCGCCGGTCGTATCCCAGAACGCCGCCATCTGCGACGGCATCCGGCCATAGCGGGTGGGCGCGCCGACGATGATCGCGTCATAGGCCTCCAGCGCGTCCGGACCTTCGATCACCGGGTGCGCGCTGTCGGTCTTGAAGTGCGCGTTGGCGACGACATCGGCGGGCGCGGTCTCGGCCACGCGGCGGATATCCACCTGCGCACCGCCGGCGCGCACGCCCTCCGCCATGGCCTCAGCCATCTGTTCGATATGGCCATAGGAGGAGTAATACAGAACGAGGACCTTGGTCATGACATGATCTCCCATGGGTTAAACGGCGTCGACGAGGACGATTTCGGCGTCGGTGGTGGCTTCGATGCGGTAGGTACGCCCGCCGTGCAGCGCGACGCCATCACGGGCGTTCACGGGTTCGCCGTCGATGCGCAGCGTCCCTTGCGCGGGCACCAGATAGGCGTGGCGACCCTCGCCCACGCGGTGCTCGACTGCCTCGCCCGCGTTCAGCGTCGCGCCCATCACGCGTGCCTCGGCCCGGATCGGGAGTGCGTCCGCATCCTCCGCGAACCCGGACGCCAGCACTTCCAGCCGGCCCGACCGTTCGCCGCGCGGAAACTGCCGCGCGCCCCAGGACGGCTCACCGCCGCGCGTCGTCGGCTCGATCCATATCTGGAAGATGGTGGTGGGTTCGTTCTCGGCATTGAACTCCGAATGCCGCACACCCGACCCCGCGCTCATCACCTGCACGTCGCCCGCCTGGGTGCGGCCGCGATTGCCCAGCGAATCCTCATGGCTGATCGCGCCGCCGCGGACATAGGTGATGATCTCCATGTCGCGGTGCGGATGCGGGGGGAAGCCCGCGCCGGCGGCGATCCAGTCATCGTTCCACACCCGGATCGCGCCCCAGCCCATCCGCTTGGGGTCGTGATAGCCGGCGAACGAGAAATGGTGCCGCGCATCGAGCCAGCCATGATTGGCATGGCCGAGCGAATCGAAAGGCCGGTGGTCGATCGTCGCAACTGTCGTGGTCATCGCTGATCTCCTTTTGCCTGCCCGATGTAAGCACTTGATCACACGCGTAAATGGAAACAGTTGAAACCGATTGTTTCCTGCAGCTTGCTACGCGGTCGTTTCATGCCATAGTCGCGTGGCAACTTGGGCAACATCCGGCATGCGCCTTCCCGATCTCGAAGCCTGGGCCATCTTCGCCGCCGTGGTCGAGCACCGCTCGTTCAGCGGTGCCGCCGACGCGATCGGCCTGTCCAAGGCGACCGTGTCGAAGGCGATCACCCGGCTCGAAGCGCATCTGGGCCAGTCGCTGTTCCACCGCACCTCGCGCCGGCTGTCGCTGACCGAGGCTGGTCGCCCCTTGGCCGAGCGCGCCGCCCGTATCCTGGCCGAAGCCAACGCCGCCGAAGAAGCCGCCAGGGACGCCGCCACCGCGCCCGCCGGCCGCGTCCGCCTGGCCGCCCCGATGAGCTTTGGCCTCAGCCATGTGGCACCACTCGTCACCGAGTTCCTGGCCGCGCATCCCGGTGTCGAGATCGACCTGCACCTGTCCGATGCCCGGGTCGATATCGTTGCCGAAGGGTTCGATGTGGCGCTGCGTATCGCCGACCTGGCCGACAGCAGCCTGCGCGCGCGCCGGCTCTGTTCGGTGTCGTCCTACATCGTCGCCGCGCCCGCTTATCTGGACGTGCACGGCACGCCCGAACATCCGTCCGATCTCGTGCGTCACCGCGTGCTCGGTTATTCGAACATTACCGGGCCGTGGCGCTTCTCGACGCCCGAAGGCGCGGAGCTATCGGTGCGCGTCACCGGGCCGTTGACCGCCAATAGCGGCCAGGCCCTGCTGGCTGCACTCGACGCCGGGCTGGGGATCACGCGGCTGCCCGGTTTCATCCTGGGCGATCGCATCGCCGACGGCCGCGCCCGCGCCATCTTGTGCGACTGGACGCCGCCGGCGATCGGGCTCCACCTGCTCACCCCGCCCAGCCCCTTGCGCCCGGCGCGTGTCGAGGCGCTGATCGCGTTCCTGTCGGATCGGCTTCGCGATCGCTAAGCAACCAGCCGCGCACGCTTAATCTCAAATTAACCTTTAGCCTTCAGATGTTCTTTGGTTAATGAAGGTGCCCGGGCCGCCGATGGCCCGAACGGGGGATGACGCATGCGGGTGCTGCTGATCGAGGACGAGCCGACGACCGCCAAGGCGATCGAACTGATGCTGTCCGCCGAAGGGTTCAATGTCTATACCACCGATCTGGGTGAAGAGGGCTTGGACCTGGGCAAGCTGTATGATTACGATATCATCTGCCTCGATCTGAACCTGCCCGACATGCACGGCTATGATGTGCTCAAGAAGCTGCGCGTGGCGCGCGTGTCGACCCCGGTGCTGATCCTGTCCGGCATCAACGAAATGGACAGCAAGGTCCGCTCGTTCGGCTTTGGTGCCGACGATTACGTGACCAAGCCGTTCCACCGCGAAGAGCTCGTCGCGCGCATCCACGCCGTCGTCCGCCGATCCAAGGGCCACAGCCAGTCGGTCATCCGCACCGGCAAGCTCGCGGTCAATCTGGATGCCAAGACCGTCGAGGTCGACAGCGCCCGCGTCCACCTGACGGGCAAGGAATATGCGATGCTGGAGCTGCTCAGCCTGCGCAAGGGCACGACCCTGACCAAGGAAATGTTCCTCAACCACCTCTATGGCGGCATGGACGAGCCCGAACTGAAGATCATCGACGTCTTCATCTGCAAGCTACGCAAGAAGTTGAGCCTGGCGTGCGAAGGCGAGAATTACATCGAAACCGTATGGGGCCGCGGCTATGTCCTGCGCGAGCCGGAGGAGGCCATCGCCGAGGTGGCGTGAGGCTAAGGTCTCGCCGTCATGCTGAACTCGTTTCAGCATCCATGGTCCCCCCGCATGTATGTAAGTGCGGGCGGCGGCTAAAGGTTCACGATCGTCGCCGATCCTCCGCCGTCAGCGCCTC
>DASVUT010000335.1:0-3540 GCA_036386955.1 Sphingomonas sp.
GGTTATCTTGACGCTCGCCACGCCGACGGACTGATCGGACGCGGACGCAGTGCGACGCTTGACGCCGTTGCACGTTTTCAAGAACGCAACGGTTTGACGGTTGACCGGGTCTTGGGTGGTCCAAACAGCAAAACCCGGCGCAAGCTTGCGTTGCCTGCCGCCATGCTGCGGGCGGCGTGATGGCGCAGATTCCGATCAAGGCTGCGAAGCACCTCGTCCTGGCGCTGGCGCTTACCGGCCTGAATGCGTGCCAGTCTGGCGGATCAGGCCGGCTGATGCCGAAGAGCGCGCCTGGCGTCTCATTGTCGCGCGCCTCCGTCGATGGCGATATCGCGACGTTGGAACGATCGCCGCTGACGATAAGCGTACGGGGTTTCTGGGCCAGCAACGGCGGACAAAGCCTCTACGTCACCTATCGCAACACAAGTCAAAAGCGCCTCAGCGTCCCGATGGAGGGGTGGACATTGGCCGCGCGCGACGCCGCCGCGCCACTCACTGACCTTGTGGACGTGACCGGCACCGACATTGCCGCCGCGCCACCGCCGACGGACGGTCCATATCGGCTGTTTACAACGGGCGATGCTGCGGCGCGGCCACTGGTCGTGCCACCAGGCGAGAGCCGATCGTTGTCGGTCGGCTTCGCACGCTTCGGACCCGAAGGCCGCGAGCCGGTCGTTGGAACCGAGGTCGAAGCACGCATCCCGACGCAAGGATCAACTGTCCGGCTTCGCTTCACCTGCGCGGGTGGTGTCGGATAGCGCGCGGCTCAGCCCGTCGCCTTGCCGCTTCGCCCCATCCAGCACCCCCTCACCCCGCGCGGTCTCCGCTGCATCGCGCGCCTTATCGCCTTTGGTCCGCCCGAACGCCGCACGGTTCGCCGCCGCCCGCGCTTCCGCCGCCGCACGCGCCCGCGCCTTGCGGGCGGCACGCAAATTGACGATCTCGGCCATCCATCCTCGCTGTCCTACACGCGCTCGCTCTGCCACAAGCCCGGCCATGCACCTCCCAGCATCACACATCCGCCAGCACAAGCTTGAGCGAACCCGCTTCTGGTTCGAACCATCGTCGCCACGACGTCCGCGATAGTGTGACCCTGGTGTGACCTTTGGATAGCCCCATGGCCAAAATGGAACCCCCGATGCCGCATTCCGACCGCCTCGCCGCCCTCCGCGCCCATCTCGCCGCCACCGGTCTCGACGGCTTCGTCGTCCCGCTGACCGACGAACATATGAGCGAATATGTCGGGGCGTACGCGCAGCGGCTGGCCTGGCTGACGGGGTTTCAGGGCTCGGCGGGCACCGCGGTCGTGCTGGCCGACCGCGCGGCGATCTTCACCGATGGCCGCTACACGCTCCAGGTCCGCGAGCAGGTGTCGGGCGACGATTACGACTATGTCGCGGTCCCCGCCACCTCGGTCGCCGACTGGCTCGCACGCCACGCGCCGCCCGGCGGACGCATCGGTTACGACCCATGGCTCCACGCCCGGCCCTGGGTGACGCAGACCGCAACCGCGCTCGCCGACCGCGACGCGCAACTCGTCGCGGTCGACGCCAACCCCGTCGACGCGGTCTGGCCCGATCGCCCCGCTCCCAGCCCGGCGCGCATGACCGTCCATGACGATGCGCTCGCCGGCGCGTCCTCGGCCGCCAAGCGCGCGGCGATCGCCGATTGGCTGGAGGAACGCGACGCCGATGCCGTCATACTGTCGGCACTCGATTCGATCGCCTGGACGCTCAACGTCCGTGGGCTTGACGTCGATCACACCCCCGTCGCGCTCAGCTATGCGATCGTCGGCCGCGACGGCACCACCGACCTGTTCGTCGCGTCCGAAAAGATCGACGACGCCGTGCGCCAGCATCTGGGTAACGCCGTCCGCATCCACGACCGCAATGCCTTTCCCGGGCACCTGCGCACCTATCATGGCAAGCGCGTCGTCGCCGATCCCGAACGCGCCGTCGCCGCCATCCACGATGCGCTGGCGGCAGGCGGTGCCCGCGTCATCGCCGTCCGCGAGCCCGTCGTCCTGTTCAAGGCGGCCAAGAACCCCGCCGAGATCGCCGGCCACCGCGCGGCCAGCATCCGCGACGGGGCCGCCCTCGCCCGCTTCCTGCGCTGGGTCGAGGCCGAGGCCCCGCACGGCCACCTCACCGAACTCTCCGCCGCCGCCAAGCTGCTCGAGTTCCGCCAGGCGACGGGCTCTTTGCGCGACCTGTCCTTCCCCGCCATCTCCGCGACCGGCGCGCATGGCGCGATCCCGCATTACCATGTCACCGCAGCGTCGGATGCGCGGATCGAGCCCGGCCAGCTCTACCTGATCGATTCGGGCGGCCAATATGCCGACGGCACCACCGACGTGACCCGTGTCGTCCCCATCGGCCCGCCCACCGCGGAGATGCGCGACCGCTTCACCCGCGTGCTGAAAAGCCACATCGCCATCGCCACCGCCGTGTTCCCCGACGGCACACTCGGCGGGCACCTCGATGCCCTGGCGCGCGCGCCCTTGTGGAGTGCCGGGCTCGATTACCCGCACGGCACCGGCCACGGCATCGGCAGCTATCTGGCGGTGCATGAAGGGCCACAGCGTATCGCCGCGCCCGATTATCCCGGCGGGGCCGCGATGGAGCCGCTGCGCGCCGGCATGATGCTCTCCAACGAGCCCGGCTATTACAAGCCCGGCGCATTCGGCATCCGCATCGAAAACCTGGTGCTGGTCGAACCGCGCGACATCCCCGGCGGCGACCCCGACCGCGCGATGCTGGGCTTCGAAACGCTGACGCTCTGCCCGATCGAACGCGACCTCATCGAGCCTACGCTGCTGACCCCGCAAGAACGCGCCTGGCTCGACGCCTATCACCAGACCGTGTTCGAACGTCTGGCTCCGGTCATGGACGCAGGCGAGCGCGAATGGCTCGCCGCCAAATGCGCCGCGATCGCGTGACGCGGCTCAGCCGCGCTCGTCTTCGCACGGGGGCTCCTGCTGCGCGGCCGCGCGCGCCTGGCCTTTGCGCTTGCGCAGGTTCTCGCGCAGCGCCGCCGCCAGCCGCGCCGCCTTTTCCTCGTCCGCCTTGCTCATGCCGCTTGCCTAAGTCCCGGGGCATGCCTTGACAATCCTCCCGCCGTCGTCTCTAGGCGCGCCTTCGCAGGGCCACGGCTCGGCGTGTGCTGCCGTAGCTCAGTGGTAGAGCGCATCCTTGGTAAGGCTGAGGTCGTGAGTTCAATCCTCACCGGCAGCACCATTTTTCCCCATCCTCCTCCTCGATTGATCGTCGGCCTGACTCTGGGTCGATCGGCCGGGCTGCAGGCGCGCTCGCGATGCCGGGCCAACCTGCGGAACCATTGGCGTCCAGCGGCGATCCTTGCCCCATGGACTGGGAGTGAAGCGGATGCGGACAAAGCCGAATATCGCGCTCATCGGCGTGGCGATCGCGGGCAGCGCCGCGGCGTTCCTGATCGCCAAGGGCCGGGGGAAACGCGCCGGGGACGGGAAGGATGATGCGGACGCGGACGCCACCTACCCGCCGCTCGACACCCCGAAACCTG
>DASVUT010000336.1:0-3108 GCA_036386955.1 Sphingomonas sp.
CCTGCGCGCACAGCAGCGGCGCGCACGCGACCAGCCACCACCGCCTCACGCCGTTGCCACCGTATATATCTCTTCGGGCCGCCACACGAGCCCAAGCAGGATGCGCAATCCGACCAGCAGCACGATGACGGACAGCGCCAGCCGCAGCCATTCGGGCTTCACCCGCGTCGCCAGCCGCGCGCCCAGTTGCGCACCGACGACCGATCCCAGCAGCAGCAGCCCGGCGAGCACGATATCGACGGCGCGCGTGGTGGTCGCGTGAATGACCGTTGCCGCCGCCGTCACGAACAGCGTCTGGAACAGGCTCGTGCCGATCACGACGCCCGTCGCCATGCCGAGCAGATAGATCATCGCCGGCACCAGGATGAACCCGCCGCCGATGCCCAGCAACATGGTCAGGATGCCGATGAAGAAGCCCAGCAACAAGGGCGCGAAAGGAGAGATATACAGCCCCGACGCATAGAAGCGCGTGCGCAGCGGCAGGCTGGCGACCAGCGGGTGGTGACGCCGCTTGCGCGGCTTCGGCGGCAGTCCGGCACGCGCTTGCAGGATAGCCGACAGCGCCTCGCGCGCCATCGACCCGCCGATGGACCCGAGCATCAGGACGTAGACAACGCCGATCACGAGATCGATCTGCCCCGCCTCCTGCAGCACGCGGAACAGCCATGCGCCCGCCAAGCTGCCGACCAGCCCTCCCGTGACCAGCACGCCACCCATCTTGAAATCGACCCCGCCGCGTCGGACGTGGGCGAAGACACCGGAAACCGACGCGCCCGTGACCTGACTCGCCGCCGATGCCGCCGCGACGGTCGGCGGGATGCCATAAACGATCAGCAGCGGCGTCGTCAGGAAGCCTCCGCCAACGCCGAACATGCCCGACAGCAAGCCCACGCCCAGTCCAAGCGCCACGATCACCGCGGCATTGACCGACAGATTGGCGATGGGAAGGTAAAGGTCCACGCGGCGGACCCTAGAAGCGGATGCCCGCGCGCGAAAGCGTGGGCGGCGTCAGAAATCGCTGCCGATCGACAGCGCTGGCCCGGAATCGGGCCGCGCACGCCCGGCGACCCGCACGCGCCAGTCCAGCGTCACGCGCACACTGGGCCGCATTGGCAGCCGCAATCCGAGGGTAGGACCGATATCGACCCGCTCGGCACCTCGCTGCACACCGCCCCAGGTGCCTACCCCGATATCGAGTGCTCCCATCGTCCGCGTCAGCCGCGCAGCCCCATCGGCGAACCCCTCGATCCCGTCCCGCGCGATGGCTCCGCCCTGCCCGTACGCCTCCAGAGCCAGCCCGGCGACGCGCGTCGTGGGAAGCCCCGCCACCACGAGCAGCGACGGACCACCGCGACCCCGATCGAGCGCGATCCGCTGCTCCGCGATGATGCGCACCGGCAGGTCGGACGGCCGCCACTCGACCCCAAGCGCCGCCTCGCGGCCCGTGCCCCTCGCCGGCGCCGCCAGACGCGCGGTCAGTGCGAGCCGGCGTGCATCGCCCAACGCATAGCGGACGCGCACGCCGGCTTGCGTGCCGCCAAGTTGCGCGCCGGGGGTCGCGCCCTGTCCCTCGCGTGCGATTGCCCAGATGCTGCCGCTGAAGCGACTTGCGGTCGGCGTGATCGGTGGTGGGATGCGCGGCCTATCGGACAGGGTTACCATCGGTGCGGTGGTATCTCGCCGAGTACCAGGATCCGCTGCGGAAATGACCGGCTGCTGAGCGAGCAGACGAGCCGGTTCGGCGACAATCATCGCGACGCTGCTATGGCGAACCCGGCTCAGCTGGATTATATTCCGCCTGCGGCCGATATCGGCGACGACTGGCATTGGCCCTGTTCCATAGGCTGCGGCGGCCGGTGCGATCGGTGCGGGAAGGGCACCGGGCCAGAGGAGCACGACCCGGATCGCGGCCCAGCTCGCCAGCACGCCGCCCAGAAAGCGAAGCGGACGGCCGTTCACCGCGCCGGCTCGACCAGATCGGGAAACACGTGCGCGGTCTTATCCCAAGCCGGCTGGCGACCGGCGAGGAGGCGAACATAGGTGCCAAGCGCGCGTGGTGCCGCGGCCAGCGTGACCGCATTGCCGATCACGAAGCGCGGGATCGACCAGAATGCCTCCATCATCCCGTACAGCCGTCCGGTGAACGCCATGCGCATTACCAGCCGCCACCCGAGCAGCGCTGCGTTGACCAGCAACAGCCAGTCCGCGCCGCCGATGTCGATCCGTGGCGCCGTTCCCCACCAGGCATGCCAGACGATCGATATGCCCCACAGCACCGCCGCCAGATATGCCGATGCAAGGACCACCATGGCTAGGGGAGCGCGGCGATCACGAAAGCGCATCCAGTGATCGGCGAGCGCCATGGGCCGCGCCGCCCAACCGGTGCGATCCCACCCGGCCAGTGCGATGCCTGTCATCCAGCGCGCCTTCTGCCGCACGGCCGTTCCCAGCGTAGATGGAAAGTAGCTGCGAACCGCGACCACCGTGTCGCCATCCGCGACGCGCGCGAAAATACCCCGTGCGCCCGATGCAGCGAGGCGGAGGCCGAGTTCATAATCTTCAACGAGACTGGCGGCGTCGAAAGGATCGCCGCCGCGCTCGACCGCCACACGAGCAAGCACGTCTTTTGCGATCGCGCAGCCCGTCCCCGCCAGCGGCATCGCCGCGCCAAGGGCGGTGCGGACGACGAGCAAACGTGTGTGACTCTCGGCGAACTCATCCGCGTAATGGCCGGCGACAAGCCGGGCGTCACGCTGGATCAGCGGCAGCACCGGCAACTGCACGACTTCATTCGTGTCGAGCAGCGCATCGATCACGCGCAGCTCGTCGGGATGCACGACATCTTCGGCATCGTGGATGATGACCGCCCTGGTCGCGCAAGCATCGGCCAGATCGGCGGCGATTAGCGCGTGCCACAGCGTGTTCAGGCAATCGGCCTTGGTCGTTGGTCCGGGCTTGGTACCGACCACGACCCGCACCCGCGCGTCCCTCACCGCGACCGCGTTCGCGGCGGCGGTCGTCGCGGCGTCGTTGGCGTACACGCCGACATAGATGCGGTAATCGGCATGATCGAGCCGGCTGAGCGCGGCGGTCAGCATCTGGCCGATC
>DASVUT010000337.1:0-2605 GCA_036386955.1 Sphingomonas sp.
TCCTCTGGTCGCGCGCGATCGACATCGCGCGCCACGCGCGTCAGACCTTGGCGGCGAAAATCATCCGGCCGACACCCAACCGCGCGAAGACCTGATCCAGGTCATCCTCGCCGACGGCGAAGCACCCCTGGCTGCGGCCGAGCACGCCGCGCGTCGCAAGGATGTCCTTGTTGGCATACCAGGCCGAATGGATCACGATCGCGCGCCCCAGCGCATTGTCGTTGGTCGGATCGAGCCCGATCAGCCGCTGCGACGCGCCATGTTTGCCGACATAATAATCGCGGGTCACGAACGCGCCTTCGGACGAGGCATTTGACCCGAAATCGTTCGAGAACCGCGTCAGGTAACCGGTATGCGCCGGGTCGGACCCGCTGCCATGCGCCACGAGCAGCGAATCGCTCTTGCCGCTCGCCAGGTCGACGAAGTGGAACCGCGGCTTGGAGGATCCGGCCGTGAAATCGACGATCGCCATCCGGTCGCGGTGCGCCAGCCGCCCGCCGTGGCGCTGCACCGCCGCCAGTGCGCGGGTGAGCAGTTCGGGCCGGACGACCCTGGACGAGGTGACGGGCGCGGCGGGAATGCGGGCCGCGAAGGGGGACGGCGGCGGCGTCAATGGGCGCAGATCGCGCGCGGTCAGCCGCTCCGCCGCAGTCGCCGCGCCCGATATCGCCAGCGTACCCGCCAGCGCCAAACCGTTCTTCAGCATCGCACGGCGGCTGCGCACATCATCCCGTTGGTCGATCATCAGGTCCCCGACATCAATAACGTTGACGTCCGTATAGCCTGATCCGGGTAAAATTTCCGCAACGATCTCGGGTGCTTGTGCCCCTTCGCCCGCGGCCCGGCGTGCAGAAGCAACGCTTGGTCGTGGTCCGACCCGCGGCACTTATCGCGAGTCGATGCGTTGGGCGGATCGAAGAGGGCGAGGTGGCAAGCGGAGCCGAGTCATGAAAAGCGTATTCCTGGCCGGTGCCCTGGCACTGACCCTCCTGTCCAACCCGGCGCATGCCGATGACGGACTGACCCTCCCGATCGATCTCGCCGCCGCCGCTTTGTCACCCAACCAATATCTGTGGACCGACACTGCCTCGGGCGAGCCGCTGTCGGTGGTCGTGTCGATCGCGGACCAGCGCGCCTATGTCTATCGCGGCGACGTCCTCGTCGCGGTCTCCACCGTGTCGACGGGCAAGGACGGGAACGAGACGCCGGCGGGCACCTATCCCATCCTCCAGAAGAAGGCCGTGCACCACTCCAATTTGTACGACGACGCGCCCATGCCCTTTATGCAGCGGCTGACCTGGGACGGGATCGCGATCCACGCGGGTAAGAACCCCGGCTTTCCCGCATCGCACGGCTGCATCCGCGTGCCGACCGCCTTTGCCAAGAAGCTGTTCGACGCGACTCAGATGGGCACCACCGTCACCGTCGTCGACGAGAGCGTCGACCCCAGCATGCCGCCGCCACCGCCGCTGCCCGCCGCCGATGCGGGTGACGTCGCCGCCGCCAACGCGGATCAGATCGCCGCGCGCTGACCGCCTCAGCGATCGGCCGCGTCGTAGGCCCCGACGTAAACCTGATCCAGTGTGCCACCTGGATCGCCAGCGACTTCGCGCGCCAGTGCGGCATAGCGTTCGGCGACCTCCGTCATCTGCAGCGCGGCGCGGCTGCGCATCAGCGACGATTGGTTCGCCACCGCCTCCTCGATCGCCTGCGGAGCGAATCGCGCGACGATCGACCGGGTGACCGCATCATGGCCGGCGGCGGACGCAGCCATGTGCCGGCGGACATCCGCGAACGACGCCCGCAATGCGATCGGCCCCGACAGGAACCCACCCCCGCGATCCAGCAACAGATCGACCGCCAGCCGCTGCGTCGGCCCCCATTTAAACGGGTTGTTGCCGACGCCCGCAATCGTCGTGCGGGTGAATTGATGGCGTTCACGCGCCTTGTCGCGGGCCTGGACCAGTTCGCTCAGTCCCCCCACCATCTCGCGATAGACCGCGCCCGCGCGGCGCATGATCGCGGCGGGCTCCTCGTCGGACAGGCGTGACGCATCGAGCCCCGCGCCCTCGCAAAATGCCTCCAGCAGCGATTCGCCCGCGCGCCTGGGAACCGGCGCGACGCGGCGGTCGACATGCGCGGCGGCGATGGTGAAACGCCCCAGCTTGAACGAACAGGGCAGCTCGACCGGCACCGCGACCCGGTCGGGAAAGCGCGCGCCCGTCGCGGAGTCGAACACGCCGTTGGCACCGACGCTGAACAGTTTAAGCCCATCTTCACTGGCCAGCAGTTCCAGATGCGCACGGCTGATCGCGTGATCGGGGTCTTCGATCGGCCAGTCGGCCCCGCGATCACGCCCGATCCGCAACCGTCCTTCGGGCAGCAGCCGTTCTTCGATCGGCTCGGCCGCATCGGCTTCGAACAGGTGCAGCATGTACATCGGCGGCGCGCTCTCCGAGGGTCGAGCCTAGGCCTTATGGCATTCCCGATTAAGCAATCGTTCCCACAGGCGCCCGTACGCCCAGCAGCGCGGCCAGCCGATCATCGTCGCGCACGAACGCCGCGAACGCATCCGCCTCCATGGGCGGCGCGAAATAGAAGCCCT
>DASVUT010000338.1:0-2424 GCA_036386955.1 Sphingomonas sp.
ACGCATCGAGCCTGGGCATGGCCGGTCAGCCACCGCTAGACCTCGACCTCGACGCGCTGCCCGACGACGCCCTGGTCTACGACATCGTCTATCACCCGCTGGAAACGCCACTGCTGGCCGCCGCGCGCGCGCGCGATCTCGACACGGTCGACGGGCTGGAGATGCTGGTCGGGCAGGCGGCGGTGGCGTTCGAACTGTTCTTCGGCACCGAACCCCCGCGCGACCGCGAAGACGAATTGCGCGCGCTGTTGCTGGGATGACACCCGCGCCTACCTCCACCCCGGCGAAGGCCGGGGTCCAGTCACGCGGTGTAGCGACGGGTCGCCTTCACGCTCGCGACGGCAATGTCGCTGGACCCCGGCTTTCGCCGGGGAAGGGAGTGAGGCGTTGATCAAGCTCGGCCTCACCGGATCGATCGGCATGGGCAAGTCCACCGTCGCCGCGATGTTCGCCGACGCCGGCGTGCCGGTGTTCGATGCCGACGCGGCGGTGCACAGGCTGCAGGGGGAAGGAGGGCGCCTCGTGGCGGCGATCGAGGCGGCGTTTCCGTCCACCACCGGGCGGCTGGGCGTCGATCGCGTCGCGCTCGGCACGGTGGTGCTGGGGGACGACAGCGCGATGCGGCGTCTTGAGGCGATCGTGCATCCGGCGGTGGCGCAGGACCGCGCCGCCTTTCTGCGCGACCATGCGGACGCCCCGATCGTCCTGTTCGACATCCCCTTGCTGTTCGAAACCGGCGGCGACGCGCAGGTTGATCGCGTGGTCGTGGTGTCCGCCGCGCCCGATGTTCAGCGCGCACGCGTGCTGGATCGACCGGGGATGAGCGCGGCCAAGCTCGACGCGATCCTGGCGCGTCAGATGCCCGACGTCAACAAGCGCGCGCGCGCCGATCACGTCATCGCGACCGACGTGCCGCTCACCGAGACTCGCGCACAGGTCGCCGCCGTGATCGCTTGCGTGACGGCGCAAGCGGGTCGATAGGCTAAGGCGATGCGCGAGATCGTATTCGACACCGAAACCACGGGGTTCAAGTTCGAGGCCGGAGACCGGCTGGTCGAGATCGGCTGTGTCGAGCTGATCAACCGGGTCGAAACCGGCCGCACCTTCCACGCCTATTTCTGTCCCGAACGGCCCATGCCGCCGGGTGCGCAGGCGGTGCACGGCCTGTCCGACGCGTTCCTGGCCGACAAGCCGCTGTTCAAGCACGGTTACGAGGCGCTGATGGCGTTCATCGGCGATGCGCCCTTGGTCGCGCACAATGCCGAATTCGACTTCGGCTTCTTGAATGGCGAACTCGGCGCCTGCGGCCACCCGCCGGTGTGCCACAAGACGCGGATGATCGACACGCTCGCGATCGCGCGCCAACGGCATCCCGGTGCCAAGCACACGCTCGACGCGTTGTGCACCCGGTTCGGCGTCGATCGCTCGCACCGCGTGCTGCACGGCGCGTTGCTCGACGCGCAGCTGCTGGCCCAGGTCTATGTCGAGCTCATGGGCGGGCGTCAGATCGGGCTCGGCCTCGCCGTCGAGACCGCGCCGGTGCCGGTCTCCGCCTCGGCACCCCGCCCGCTCACCGCCCGCCCGGTGCGGGTTTTCCAGCCGAGCGAGGGAGAATTGGCCCGGCATGCCGCGTTTATGTCGCGGATCGGTAATCCGATCTGGGGGGCCGGGGCGTCCGGCTGACGCCAGGGGTAAAGCTCGACGGGGCCGCTCGAACACCATGTGGAGAAGATGATGGATATCCGGATTTCAGGTCACCAGGTCGATACGGGCGATGCGCTCAAGACCCATGTCGAGGACCGGCTTCAGGGTATCGTGGCCAAATATTTCGCGCGCGCCATTTCCAGCGAAGTGACCTTTGGCAAGGGCCCGCACGATGTCGGCTTCAGCTGCCACATCGTCCAGCACGTGATGCGCGGGCTGGTGCTCAAGGGCCACAACGACGCGCATGACGCGCATCAGGCATTCAACGGCGCCGCCGAGAAGATCGAAAAGCAGCTGCGCCGCTACATGCGCCGTCTGAAGGATCGCCACGCCGATGAGGTGGCCGAGATCGCCGAGTCGATCGGCTATGACAATGCCGGCTATACCCTGTTCCAGGAACCCCGCGACGAAGAGGATGCCGGCGACGCGCCGCTGATCGTCGCCGAAACCCGGGTCGACATCCCCGATGCCAGCGTATCGGACGCGGTGATGATGCTGGACCTGCGGAACACCAACGCGTTGATGTTCCGCAACAGCGGCACCGGCAAGTTCAACATGGTCTACCGCCGCGGCGACGGGATGATCGGCTGGGTCGAACCGCAACGGGACTGACCCCGCGCCGCTTCCTCCCGGAGCGCCCGCGCTATATCTGAACTGTTCAGGGGGCTGGTTGCGGCCTCCCTTTTGGTGGTTTCATGAACGATCTGTCCGACATCCTTG
>DASVUT010000339.1:0-6562 GCA_036386955.1 Sphingomonas sp.
GGAGCCACAAAATTGTGAAACTGTATGCATGGCGACGGCGAAGCCGCCGCTAGACGTCGAACGGGTCAGCTATCAGCCGCCCGCCGGCCGTGCCGCCAATTGTGCGGGGGCTGTGCCCCCGCACACCGGATCGGCATGGCCGATCCTATCGACGACAGTAATTCGGACGGTCGCTGCGATCGATCGCGCGTCCGGCGACGCCGCCGCCGACTGCGCCCAGGATCGCGCCGAGGGTGCGGTCACCGCGGCCCGCGACCGTGTGGCCGAGCAGGCCGCCGGCGAGCGCGCCGACGATCGTGCCGCCGTCACCGTCCGCGCACTTCTGACGCGCGCGATAGTTGTTGCGGTAGTTGCGGCCGTTATCGCGGTACACGCGGTCGTTATACTGGCGCTCGTAGCGGTTGCCGCGATCCCAGCGCTGCGCATCGGCGGCGACGGGGGCCATGCCGGTGGCGACGGTGGCCAGGGCTGCGGCGGCGAGGGTGACGGTCTTGAACATGGGTCTAACTCCCGTTGCTGATGGAAGCCTTATGACCGAGTCGCATTGAGCCGAGCCTGAATGCGTGTGTTATCCTCCGTTCAGGCTTTTGTGGCTCTTCCGGAAACGCACGAAGCCCGCCGAGCGTCCGGGACGCGCGGCGGGCACGGCAGGTCGAGTCGCGGATCATCCCGCCGATCGCGGGACGAAGCCTAGGATCAGGCGGCGGTTGGTGCGGCCAGCTTCTTGACCACGTCGCGCTTCAGGCGACGTGCGCGCAAGGACAGCTTGTCGTCGGTCGTCTTGACCAGCCAATTGTCCAGCCCGCCATTATGCTCGACCGAACGCAAGCCGTGCGTCGACACGCGCAGCCGAATCGACCGCTCCAGCGCGTCCGACAGCAGCGTCACGTTCTGCAGAGTGGGCAGGAACACCCGCTTGGTCTTGTTGTTGGCGTGCGAAACGTTGTTTCCCACCTGCCGGCCCTTGCCGGTCAGTTCGCAAATGCGCGACATAATTGATACCCTGGTTTCAGGCGGAGCCCGGAAAGGACGCGCGACTAGCGAAGCTGGGCGCTGGCGTCAACTCCGGGTGCAACCGCGGAGTGGTTCCCGGCGTTGTTACGGGCACGAAATGGGAGAGAATCGATGCGGGCCTTGTTGGTGATCCTGGGACTGCTGGTGCTGGCCGTCGCGGCGGCGATGCAGTTCGGCTATCTGTCGATCGGGCAGACGCGGCCCGGCATGGTGCAGACGCCGCAGTTCAACGCCGATGTCGCGCGCGTGTCGGTCGGCCGTGAGGAGCGCAGCGTTCAGGTGCCCACGATCGACGTGCGCAAGCCCGGAGCCACACCCACGCCCGCGCCCTGATCGCCGATTCGCCGCCAGCTTGACCGGGCGGCCATCCGCGCGGCAGGCGAGGCGGCGATGATCCCGCTTCCCCTCCCCATGCGCGCGGCGCTGACGGCCGCGCACGAGGCGGCCGAGGCGGGCGAGGTGCCGGTCGGCGCTGTGGTCGTGCTCGACGGCGTGGTGATCGCGACCGCGGGCAACGCGCCGCGCGCGCTGTGTGATCCGACCGCGCATGCCGAGATGCTGGCCATCCGCGCGGCGGCGGCGCGGCTGGGGCGCGACCGGCTGACCGATTGCGACCTGTGGGTGACGCTGGAGCCGTGCGCGATGTGCGCAGGCGCGATCGCGCACGCGCGCATCGCGCGGCTCTATTATGGGGCGAGCGATCCCAAGGGCGGCGGGGTGGAACATGGCGCGCGCGTCTTCGCGCATTCGACCTGCCATCATCGGCCACAAGTCTATCCGGGCATCGCCGAGCGCGAGGCGGGCGAGTTGCTGCGCACGTTCTTTGCCGGGCGGCGTTAGCGACAGGTTTTTCGTTGCGCGGGTCGCGGGTGCCCGGCATCACCGGGGCATGAAACTGCTTTCCCTTGCGCCCCTGGCGCTGCTCGCCGCCTGCGCGACTCCGATGGCGTCCGATCGCCCGGCCCTCGATCGTTCGACCGCCGCGCAGACGTCCGCCGTCTCGCCGTCGATCGACACGATGCGCCGCGTGGTCGAACGCCTCGCATCTGACGAATTCGAAGGTCGCGCACCGGGAACGCCGGGCGAGGAGAAGACGCTGGCGCTGCTCGCGGCCGAATTCACGCGGATCGGGCTGCAACCAGGCAATAAGGGCAGCTTCTTTCAGGACGTGCCGCTGGTCGAGATTACCGCCAGGAACGTCACCCCGCTGACCTTTACCGGCCCGCGCGGCCGCGTCTCCGCGGCGTACGGCCCCGAAATGGTGGTCGGCACCTATCGCACCGGGCAGCCGCGCATCGACCTGCGCGACAGCGCGACCGTGTTCGTCGGCTACGGCATCAACGCGCCGGAGAAGCAGTGGAACGACTATGCCGGCGTCGATGTGAGCGGCAAGACGGTGGTGATCCTGGTCAACGACCCCGATTACGAGACCACCGGCACGACCGGCCCGTTCAACGGCCGCGCCATGACCTATTACGGCCGCTGGACCTACAAGTTCGAAGAAGCCGCGCGCCAGGGTGCGGCCGCCGCGATCATCGTCCACGACACCGTTCCCGCCGCCTATGGCTGGAACGTCGTGCAGTCGAGCTGGACGGGCGCGCAGCAGGTCGCCGACAGCGCCAACGCCAATGCCGACCAGAGCCTGGCGATCGGCTGGATCAACAATGCCAAGGCGGGCGAGCTGATGCGCGCGGGCGGGCAGGATCTGGCCGCGCTGACCGCCGCCGCCAAGCGACGCGGCTTCCGTGCGGTCGATCTGGGCGTGCGCGCCACGGTCGGGTTCGATAACAACATCCGCAAGCACATGTCCAAGAACGTGCTCGCCGTCCTGCCCGGGACACAGCGGCCGGACGAATATGTCCTGTATTCCGCCCATTGGGATCATCTGGGCCGCTGCGAGGCGGCACCGGACGGTGACGACATCTGCAACGGCGCGGTCGATAACGCGACCGGCACCGCCGCGCTGATCGCCATCGCCGAGGCGAACGTAAAGGCCGGCCGCACCGCGCGCAGCCAGTTGTTCGCGGCGGTCACGGCCGAGGAATCGGGGCTGCTCGGTGCGCGCTATTACGCCGCCAACCCGGTCGTGCCGCTGGGGCAGACGGTGGGCGGGGTGAACATCGACGCGATGTCGGTCGCGGGGCCTGCGCGCAATGTCATCGTGGTCGGGCGCGGAAAGTCGGAGCTCGACGCCTATCTCGACCGCGCGCTCGCCGCGCGGGGGCGCGTCGCCGATAACGAGCCGACGCCCGAGAAGGGCTTTTATTACCGCTCCGACCATTTCGAACTCGCCAAGCGCGGTGTGCCGATGCTGTATTTCGAGGGCGGTGACGATCTGATCGCCGGAGGACGCGCGGCGGGCGCGGCGGCGGCCAAGGATTACGAGACGAACCGCTATCACGGCCCCGCCGATGAACTCGACGCGACGTGGAACTGGGCGGGCATCGCCGCCGATCTCGACCTTTACTACACCGTCGGCCGCGCGCTGGCGAACGACAGCACCTGGCCGAACTGGGTCGCGGGCGACGAGTTTCGCGGCGTGCGCGACGCGAGCCGGGCGGGCAAGTGACCACGCCTCCACCCCCGCCGCCCGCCGAATGGGCGCCGCACAAGGCGGTGTGGATCGGCTTCCCGAGCCATCCCGATCTGTGGGAGGATGATCTCGACCAGGCCCGCGACGAAGTCGTGGCATTCGCGCGCGCCGTCCATGCCGACGGGAAGGGCGAGCGCGTCCTGCTGGTCGCGGCGGACAGCGAGGCCGCCGGGGCCGCGACCGCGATGGCCCCGTTCGCGCAGGTCGTGGTCGAGCCGTTCGGCGACATCTGGCTGCGCGACACCGGGCCGATCGTCGCCGGGGACGGCAGCGCCCGGGTGTTCGAATTCAACGGCTGGGGCGGCAAATACGACCTGCCCGACGATGACCGCGTCGGCACGCGGCTGGCGGCGTCACGTCGGCTGCGCGCGGTGA
Organism: Sphingomonas sp.; assembly: GCA_036386955.1. Taxonomy (GTDB): domain Bacteria; phylum Pseudomonadota; class Alphaproteobacteria; order Sphingomonadales; family Sphingomonadaceae; genus Sphingomonas. The sequence continues at coordinate 3,983 of DASVUT010000339.1, forward strand.
CGTTCGACTGGGTGTTGGAAGGCGGCGCGATCGACGGCGACGGCACGGGTGTGGTGGTCACGACGCAGCAATGCCTGCTCAACCGCAACCGCAACCCCGATCTGACGCGCGAAGGCGTGGAGGCACGGCTGGCGTCAGACCTGGGCCTGTCGCGGGTCGTATGGCTGGGCGAAGGGCTGCTCAACGATCACACCGACGGGCATGTCGACAATCTCGCGCGGTTCGTGGCGCCCGGCCGCGTCGCGATCCCGCAGGCGGCGGAGAACGACCCCAATTGGCTGGTCTATCAGCACGCGCACCGCGATCTCGCCGCGGCCGGCCTGGACGTGGTGACCATCCCGTCCCCGGGCCGCGTGCTGCGCGACGAACAGGTCGTGCCGGCGAGCTACATGAATTTCTACATCGGCAATGCGGCCGTGGTCGTCCCGCTTTACGGCAGCGAGAACGACGCCGCCGCCGTCGCCGCCGTGCAGGCGCTGTTCCCCGATCGCACCGCGGTGGGCTTGCGCGCCGACGCCATCCTGACCGGCGGCGGCAGCTTCCACTGCATCTCGCAACAGATCCCGGCTTAGAGCTTCTCTAAATCCTCCCCGGCACGGGGAGGGGGACCGCCGGCTTCTCCAGCCGGTGGTGGAGGGGGCGGGCGAAGGGAGCCGTGCGTCGCGAGCCCCCTCCGTCGCTTCGCGCCACCTCCCCGTAAACGGGGAGGATTGTAACTGCTTCCTAACGCAGCATCACCCACCCAGCGACTCCGCCGACGCCCAGGACCAGCGGCGTCACCCACGCGCCCTTCAGCCGCCACGTGGCGATCAGCGCCGCCGCGAACAGCGGCACCGCCAACGACAGGTCGGGCACCCGCGCGACGGTCGCGCTGCCGAGCTGGACCCAGGTCGCCGCGATGATCCCCACGACCGCCGCCGCGACCCCCGCCAGCACGCGGTGCAGCGCCGGTTCGTCGATCAGCGCCTCCAGCCGTTCGAACAGGATCAGCGAAAAGGCGAAAGCGGGCAGGAACATCCCCGCCGTGATCGCCAGCGCACCGCTCAACCCCCCGGCGACATAGCCGACAAAGGTCGCGAAGATGACCAGCGGCGCAGGCAGGACGCCGGCGATGGCGACGCCGTCCAGGAAGTTCGAATCGCCGATCCAGCCGCGCCCGACCGTATCGTGGCGCACGTACGGGATCGCGGTATAGGCCCCGCCAAAGGTCAGCAGTCCCCCCTTCAACCCCGCCCAGAACAGCGCGATCGTCGTCACCGGCGCGCTTGCGACGGCCACCGCGCTCGCCGCGGTCCCGGTACCGGACTGCGCGAGCCACGCCACACCCGCCGCGACGATCATCAGCGCCGCCGCGACGGTCGGCTGGCGCGTGAGCGTATGCGCGATCCCGCCCGCCGCCAGCAACACCCAGAACGGAAGCTGGAGCATCGTCGCCGCGCCTGCGACGACGGCGATCGCCCACAGGCCGGGGTCGCTCAAGATATGCTCGCCGATCCGCACGACCGCGCGCGCGATGATCGCCAGCACCACGATCTGCAGGCCCAGAAGCGGCCCCGCGAATGCCGTGTCGCCCGCGACCCAATGCGTATAGGCCCAACCCGCCGCCAGCATCAGCACCAGACCCGGCAGCAGGAAGCCGAGCCCCGCCAGCACGCCGCCGACGCGCCCCCGCGCGATCATGCCCATATGGACGCACAGTTCATGCGCTTAGGGTCCTGGCAGCACCTGCAGCACCGCGAGCAGGCGGTTGAACCGGGTCTTGTCGATCCAGTGCTCGTCCTCGACCAGCGCCTGACGCACCATCGCGATCTGCGCCACCGGCCCTCCGAAAGCCAGCGCGCCGAAGCGGAGGAATCTCAGGAACAGCGCGGGCAGGCTCAGCCGGCGGGGATCAACGGGTTCGGTCATCGAACATCGCTCCTTGCGCCGACACGCGGCGGATGGAGCGGACTTGGGCGGTTCTCCCGCCTGAACGGGCGTCCGCGCCGGCCCGTTGGGTGCGTCATCGCGCAACGATAGGGTGATCGTCAACGGGGAGGTTTGAGGTGTGTGGGGCCGTCCTTTCCCTTTTGTCCAGGGAGGGGAAGGTAGGATCGCCTCTTGCGAAAGCCTCTTTGCGTCATTGGATCACGCGTCCTGGACTGCTAATTGCCGCGCATGACCGAGATCACCGTCGCCGCGCTCCAGCTCGCATTCGGCCCCGATATCGACGCCAATATCGCCAATGTCTCGCGGCTGGTGCGCGAAGCGCATGCGCGCGGCGCGCAGGTGATTCTGCCGCCCGAACTGTTCGAGGGCGAATATTTCTGCCGGGTCGAGGACGAGGCGCTGTTCGCCAACGCGGCCCCGGTGCGCGAACACAAGGCGGTGCTGGCGATGCAGGCGCTGGCGGAGGCGCTGCAGGTCTGGATCCCGACCAGCTTCTTCGAGGCGGATGGCCCGCATCATTACAACAGCCTGGCCATGATCGGCCCCGATGGCGAGGTGCGTGGCGTGTACCGCAAGAGCCACATTCCCGACGGCCCGGGTTACGAGGAGAAATTCTACTTCCGCCCGGGCAACACCGGATTCAAGGTGTGG
>DASVUT010000340.1:0-5119 GCA_036386955.1 Sphingomonas sp.
GAGGTGCCGCTGTTCGTGAAGCTGTCGGCGACTATCGCGATGGTGATCGGGCTGGCGATCGCGTGGTTGGCGTATATGCGCTCGCCCGGATTGCCCGCACAGGCCGCTGACGCCTTCCGGGGGCTGTACCGGTTCCTGCTGAACAAGTGGTATTTCGACGAGCTGTACGATGCGATCTTCGTGCGACCCGCCTTCGCGCTGGGCCGGTTGTTCTGGCACCGGGGTGACGAGAAGCTGATTGACCGGTTCGGACCGAACGGTTCGGCGTCGTTGGTGCAGGTCGGCACGCGGATGGCCGGGCGGCTGCAATCAGGACATGTGTATACTTATGCCTTCGTCATGCTGATCGGGCTGACCGCCGCGGTCACCTGGGCGATCGGGAGCTGATCGCAGTGGATTTCCCGATCCTTTCGTTGATGCTGGGTATCCCGGCGATCGCCGCGGTGGCGTGCCTCGTCGCGACGGCCGATCAGGCGCGCATCATCGCGCTGGGGGCAACGCTGGTAGACCTGGCGCTCGGCGTGATCCTGTGGGCGAGCTATGACATTGGTGGCGCGCAGTGGCAGTTCACCGAGTTCCAGCCGGTGTTCGGGCGCTTCGCCTGGGCGCTGGGCATCGACGGCTTCTCGCTGCTGCTGATCTCACTCAGCGTGTTCCTGATGCCGATCTGCATCGGTGCGAGCTGGCGGTCGGTCACGACGCGCGTGCCGGAATATATGTCGATGTTCCTGTTCACCGAAGTGCTGATGATCGGCACGTTCGCGGCGCAGGACATGTTGCTGTTCTATATCTTCTTCGAAGCCGGCCTGATCCCGATGTACCTGATCATCGGTATTTGGGGCGGCGCGAACCGGATCTACGCATCGTACAAGTTCTTCCTGTATACGTTGCTCGGATCGGTCGTGATGCTGATCGCGATGCTGTACATGAGCAGCGCCGCGGGCACGACGAGCATTCCGGCGCTGATGGCGTATGATTTTCCGCCGCATGTGCAGACATGGCTGTGGCTCGCGTTCTTCGCATCGTTCGCGGTCAAGATGCCGATGTGGCCGGTCCATACCTGGCTGCCCGATGCGCACGTCCAGGCACCGACGGCGGGCTCGGTGATCCTGGCGGGGGTACTGCTGAAGCTGGGCGGGTACGGGTTCCTGCGCTTCTCGCTGCCGATGTTTCCCGAAGCGTCGTCGCAGCTCGCCTGGCTGGTCTTTGCGCTGTCGGCGGTGGCGGTCGTCTATACCTCGCTCGTGGCGCTGGTGCAGGCCGACATGAAGAAGCTGATCGCTTATTCCTCGGTCGCGCACATGGCGATCGTGACGATCGGGCTGTTCGCGTTCAATCGGCAGGGGATCGAAGGCGCGATGATCGTCATGCTGTCGCATGGGCTGGTCTCGGCCGCGCTCTTCCTGTGCGTGGGCGTGATCTATGACCGGCTGCATACGCGCGAGATCGCGCGCTATGGTGGGCTGAGCGCCACCATGCCGGGCTATGCGGTGTTCCTGCTGCTGTTCACCATGGCGACGATCGGGCTGCCGGGGACGAGCGGGTTCGTAGGCGAGTTTCTGAGCTTGGATGGTGCGTTTCAGGTATCGACCTGGACCGCGTTGATCTGCACCACCGGGATTATCCTTGGCGCGGCCTATTCGCTCTATCTCTACCGTCGAATCGCTTACGGGAAGATTCCATCCGACGAGGTCGCGGCGATGCCCGATCTGTCGCGGCGCGAGCTGTGGCTGCTGGCGCCGATCGCGACGGTCGTGCTGTGGATGGGTATTTATCCCGAAAGCTTCATGACGCCGATGCGCGACGATGTCGGCCGGCTGCTCGCGCGGATCGAGCGCGCCGCACCCGCGGGCGACGCGGCACCGACCGCCGGTCGTGCCGTGGCGCTGCCGGCGCATGGCGGCCCGGCCGCGCATGGTACCGCCCAAGGGGGGGCGCACTGATGGATTATGCCGCCAATCTGGCGATGGTGTTGCCCGAGCTGGTCCTGTCGCTCGGCGCCATTGCGCTGATGCTGGTATCGGCATGGGGCGGCGCGCAGTCCACGCGCGCCGTATCGATCGCGTCGGTATTCGTGTTGGTCGGGGCGATGCTGGCGCTGGCGGGGCCCGCGTCGTCGGGCGGCGTGGCGTTCGATGGACTGTATCGCGCGGACGCGTTCGGTGCCTTTGCCAAAGTGCTGATCTTTGGCGGATCCGCGATCGCGATCGTGCTGGCACCGCGGTTCTTCTCGCGCACGGCCGGCGATGATCTGAGGCCGGAATATCCGGTGCTGATCCTGTTGTCGGCGGCTGGCATGGGCATGATGGTGTCGGCGGGCGACCTGTTGCCGCTGTATGTCGGGCTCGAGCTGCAGAGCCTCGCGGCTTATGTGCTGGCAAGCTTCATGCGCCGCGACGCGCGTTCGGCCGAGGCCGGGCTGAAGTATTTCGTGCTGGGGGCGCTGGCGAGCGGCATCCTGCTCTACGGGATCAGCCTGGTGTACGGGTTCAGCGGGACGACGCAGTTCGATCTGATCGCGGAGGCCTATGCCGGGCCGCGGTCGATGGGGTTGCTGTTCGGGCTGGTCTTCGTGTTCGCCGGCATCGCGTTCAAGATCGCTGCCGTGCCGTTCCACATGTGGACGCCGGACGTGTACGAAGGCGCGCCGACGCCGGTCACCGCTTACTTCGCGACCGCGCAGAAGGTGGCGGCGGTGGCGCTGGCCGTGCGGGTCGCGATCGAGGCGATGGGCCCGGCGGATGACCAGTGGCGTCAGATCGTGATCTTCTCGTCGCTCGCATCGATCATCCTGGGCGCGGTCGCGGCGATCGGCCAGACGAGCGTCAAGCGGCTGCTGGCCTATTCGTCGATCAACAATGTCGGCTTCGTGCTGGTGGGGCTAGCTGCGGGAACGCGCGAGGGGGTGGCGGCGGTGCTGTTCTACCTGGCCATTTACGTCACGATGACGCTCGGCGCATTCCTCGTGCTGCTGCAAATGCGCGATGCCAAGGGGGAGCCGGTCGAGACGATGTCGAGCCTGTCCGGGCTGTCGCGGACGCGGCCGTTGCTGGCGCTCGCGATGGCGATCTTCATGTTCTCGCTGGCGGGCATCCCGCCGCTGCTGGGGTTCAACGCAAAGCTGGCGGTGTTTGATGCGGCGGTGCGCGCGGGGCTGTTCCCGCTGGCCGTGGTCGGGTTCGTCGCGTCGGTGATTGGGGCCTATTATTACCTGCGGGTCGTCAAGATCATGTACATCGACGAGCCGGCGCCCGCCTTCTCCCGCGACCGCGGCGTCGAAGACAGCGTCGAGCGTGGGCTGATCGCTCTGGCGGCGGTGCTGATGTCGCCGGTGGGCTGGATCATGCTGGCGCCGCTGGGCCGCGTGGCGGCGAACGCGGCCGGGTCGCTATTCTGAGCGAGATCCGCACGGTCGCTTGGACAGCGTCGACCAATGCGGACATGGCCGCCCTGGTCGGCAGCGGGACGCCCGAGGGCGTCTGGCTTCGTGCCGAACAGCAGACGGCCGGCAGGGGCCGGTTGGGGCGAATCTGGGTGTCGCCTCCGGGGAACTTCTACGGGTCAACGCTGGTCCGATTGCGCGCGCGTGATCCCGCTGCGGCAACGTTGGCCTTGGTGGCGGGGATCGCTTTGCACGACGCCGTCTCCTTGTGCTCCCGCGAAGGCGGGAGTCCAGCCTGGGCTCCCGCCCTCGCGGGAGCACAAGAAGGGGGGCAGTACCTCAAATGGCCCAACGATTTGTTGCGGGGTGGGGCGAAGCTGGCCGGCATCCTGCTGGAGCGGGTCGAGAATGCGGTGGTCGTGGGGGTGGGCGTGAACCTGGCGCATCATCCCGATCTGCCCGATCGTCCAACCACCAGCCTTGCCGCGCAAGGCATCGGCGTCCATGCCCAGCTTTTCGCCGAAGTGCTGGCTGAGGTATTCGCGCGATGGCTTCATCGATGGCGAGGCGAGGGACTGGCACCGATCCGCACCGCGTGGCTGGCTGCAGCGCATCCGATCGGGAGCGCACTGAATGCCCGGCTGCCCGATGGCACCAGTGTCGATGGGCTGTTCGACGGATTGGACGCTGATGGCGCGCTCATTCTGCGCTTGGAGCATGGTGACCGCCGGGTCATCCACGCCGGCGACGTGTTCCTCCTATAGGGCTCCCCAGATGCTGCTCGCCATCGACGCCGGGAATACCAATGTCGTCTTCGCGCTGATCGCGTGGGAAGAGGGCAAGCGCCGGATCAAGTCGCGGTGGCGGATCGCGACCGATCCCAGGCGTACCGCGGATGAATATGCCGTGTGGTTGAGCCAGTTGCTCGCCTTGCAGGGGTTCGCGCGCACCGATGTCGACGCGGTGATCGTCGCGACGGTGGTGCCGCGCGCGCTCCACAATCTGCAGGTGCTCAGTTCCAAATATTTCGGCGGAGAGGCATTGATCGCCGGGCGCGCGCCGGTGGAATGGGGGATCGCGATCGACGTCGACGAGCCCGCCTCGCTCGGCGCCGACCGAGCGGTCAACACGATCGCGGCGCATGCGCTGCATCCCGGCGACCTGATCACAATCGACTTCGGCACCGCGACGACGCTGGACGTCAGCGACTTTTCAGGCGCGTACAAGGGCGGGATCATCGCGCCGGGCATCAACCTGTCGCTCGATGCGCTGGTGACGGCGGCAGCCAAGCTGCCCCGCATCGCCATCGAGGCGCCCGCGACGCCGAGCGTGGTCGGGCGCAACACGGTCGACCAGATGCATATCGGCATCTTCTGGGGCTATGTCGCTATGATCGAAGGGTTGGTCGCGCGGATGAAGCGCGAAGTCGGTAGGCCGCTGACCGTGGTCGCGACGGGCGGGCTGGCGACACTGTTCGAGGCGCATACCGACGTGTTCGACGTGATCGAGCCCGATCTGACCATCCAGGGGCTGGCGATTATGTGGGAACGTGCCCATATGCACTAGGCTACGGCCGCTCTCCATCCGGGATCGAGCACCGGCCTTGAGAATACGGGGACGCGGCCCCGCAGCTGTCCCGCGACAACACTGCAAGGATTTCAATGACTCCCAAGAACGAACTGCTCTTCGTCGCGCTCGGCGGATCGGGCGAAATCGGTATGAACGTCAATCTGTACG
>DASVUT010000341.1:0-2497 GCA_036386955.1 Sphingomonas sp.
TTGATCGCCTGACCCGGTGCGACCTTGGACAGGTCGATCTCGGTCGAAGCCTCGGCCAGCACGTCGGCCGACGGGTTCATCTGGTTCACCAGCGGCAGCACGATGGCGACCGCACCCACACCCGCGAACGATACCGCGGCGATGTTGATGAAGTCGCGACGACGCGGATCATGCGTCTCCTCAGCCAGAAGCGCCGGATCTTCGCCCGGGGGAAGCTGGTCTTGCACCGTCGCCATTACGTGAACCCTATGTCATCCATCAAAGCGCGCCATCCGTTCGACGCGCGCACAGAACCTCCGGTCCGATGGAGGCTATGCCTGATAGCGCTGCGTCCACGCATTTGCCAACAGCATTTTGCGCGGCGTGCACACTGGGTTATCGGCGCTGACCATGCGCATCGCCCTGTACCAACCCGACATTGCCGGTAACGTCGGGACGCTGCTGCGAACCGCGGCCTGTTTCGGTGTCGGAGTCGATCTGATCGAGCCGATGGGGTTCGCCTGGAGCGACCGCGCGCTGGCGCGATCGGGGATGGATTATGCCGGCGCCGTCGACGTCATGCGCCATCGCGATTACGCCGCATTCGAGGCGGCGGCGACAGGTCGGCTCGTCCTGCTGACCACCAAGGGCGCGGTCGACCTGCCGCACGCGACCTTCCGCCCCGAAGACGTGCTGTTGCTCGGATCGGAAAGCGCAGGCGTGCCCGATGAGGTCCACAACCGCGCGTCGATGCGCGTCCGCATTCCCATGCGCGCCGGCTTCCGATCGCTGAACGTCGCGGTCGCCGGCGCGATCGTGCTGGGCGAGGCGCTGCGACAGACGGGATGGCCCTCGTGAGCGCGATCGACGGACAACAGCCATGGCATTGATCCAGGTCACGGGCGAGGAGCTGGCAACGGTCGTCACCACCTTGGAAATGCGCGAACGACCCCGCCCGCGGCCTTTTCCCGGTTCAGCGCTGCGGCTGGTGCCATGGAAATTGCCCCCGCCGCACCGCTACCGGACGCTGTTCGCGCGAGTCGGCAGTCCATGGCTCTGGTTTTCGCGGCTGGCGATGATCGACGCGCAACTGACCGCGGTAATCCACGATCCCGCCATCGCGATCTTCGCCGCCGTCGACGCAGGCGGGATTGAGGTCGGGATGCTCGAGCTCGATTTTCGCCAGCCGCGCGTGTGCACGCTGGCTTATCTGGGGCTGGTGCCCGGATGGACGGGCAAGGGCCATGGCCGCTGGTTGATGGGACATGCGCTGGCTTTGGGGTGGCGTCCGGGTGTGGAGTGGGTCCAGGTCAACACCTGCACGCTGGATCACCCATCGGCGCTCGGCTTCTACCGCGCGTCGGGGTTCGTGCCCGTCGCGCGGACGATCGAGACCTTCCCCGATCCGCGAATCAGCGGCCTGCTACCCCGTGACGCCGCGCCTCAGGTGCCGTTGCTCGCCAGCCGGCGGTAGAGCGCGACCGCCAACAGGCACTGCGCGAGCGTGGCGGCCATCGCGATCACCGCGGCGACGGTGTGGACGACCGCCAGCGCGACAGGATTCTCCAGCCCCTGCCCGCGCATCCAGGCGGCGATCATCAGGAAGGGCTGACCGAGCAGCCAATCGCCCGCCAGCGGCAACGCCGCCAGCGCGGTCGTGGTCAGCCCGTGACCGTGCGTCATCGCAAGGCTGCGCGTGATCGCGCCGCGCACCCCCAGCCGCCGGTCGGCGGCGAGCGCCGGCCCGACCAGCATCAGCCGCCCCATCGCGTAGATGCCCGGGATGATCCACAGCAACAGCCCCGCCCCGACGGGGATCGACACGAGTACCATGGCGAGCAGATAGCGTGGCAGGGCGCGCGTGCCACGGGCGAGGGCCGCGCCAACCGTGGCCGCACCGCAATCGAGATGGACCGCGTACAGGAACGCGGCCCCCCAGGCGGCGATGGCGTAGGCGAGCAGATACCAGCCGCCATGCGCCTGCGCCCAGGCCAGCACCGATTCCGCCCAGACCTGTCGGCCGTCGTCATCGGTCCCGCGCGTCAGGGCGGGGGCCGGCGGAACCAGCAGCGCGAGCGCGAACACCGGCAGGAACAGGAACGGCGCGGCCACGCGCAGCAGCACATCGCGCCGCGCACGGAACAGCGCGACCGCGTCGCCGACGACCAACGGCATCGATGTCACGGCGCGGGCGCGGTGCCCTTGGCGATCTGCGGTGCGCCGGCCGTCGCGACGTAAAGCCGCGCCACGAAGATCGAGAACAGGCTGACGAGCACCGCCGAAACGACCGACGCGGCCACCGCGCCGATAAAGCCGGCCACCGCCGTCTGCCCTTCGCCCAGCATCAGCCTCAGCGGCAGGAAGACGACCGCCTGCGCCGCGCTCATGGCGACGATCAGCACGACCAGATAGAGGATAAACACGCCGATCAGTTTCCACGTCAGCCCGCGCGACAGGTGGAGCGCGCGCGTGATCGCCCCGACCCCGCGCCGCTCGTTGAGCACGACCGCGATATAGA
>DASVUT010000342.1:0-2137 GCA_036386955.1 Sphingomonas sp.
CGGCGGTGTCGAGCTGGACCGACACATCGGTCAGCGTGCTCATCTGTTCGAGCAACTGGTCGCGGTCGTCGGACAGCGCCGCGGCGGCGGTCGACCCGGGCACCGCACGCCCCAGCCCGTCATTGATCCTGGCCATCGCCAGCCCCAGTGTCGCGAGCTGACGGACGCCCGACGCGGCGGTCTGATCGAGCTCGGCGGCGGCGGCATCGAGCGCCGCGCCGGTGGTCCGGAACGCCGCCGCCGTCGTCGCGCCTGCCTCCAGCATCGCGGCGCGCGTGCTGGACGATGTCGGATCGGCGGCCAGCGATTGCGCGGCGGCGAAGAAACTGGTCATGCGCGCCGGGACCGACCCCTGGGTCAGCACGCTTTGGACGCGGTTCATCCAGGCGATTCCCGTCTCCGACCGCGCCAGATCGGTGGAGGCGATGCGAACCGCGCTGGTCTTGTACGCGTCGGCGCTGCGCTCGATCCCCTGCACCACGACGCCGTTGCCGGGTATGCCGACGCGCGCGGCCAGGCCGATCGCGCCGGCGGGGGCGATCTCGGCGAGCTGCGCGGCACGGCGTGAATAGCCGACCGTTCCGGCATTGGCGATATTGTCCGACACCACGCCCAGCGCCGTCTGGTACGCGCGTACGCCCGAGGCGCCGATGGACAGCATGTCGTTCACGGCGTCGGCGGTGCCACGGATTCGTTAAGATCGGGTTCGGGTGGCAGCGCGCGGGCCAGGAACCGGGACACGGCCTTGCCGATCCCCATCGGCGCATGGTCGGCCATCGACTGCGCGACCAACCCGTCCTGCATGTCGCGGAACGTGTCGATCGCCTTGGAATCGAACAAGGGTTCGGCGAGCTTGGTCTTGCGCATCGACGACAGCATCATACGCGTGAAGACCGCCTCGAACTGCGCGCCCGCCTGGTCCAGCTTGGCGCGCGGTTCCAGCCGCGACGGGTCGGTCGATGCGCCCGTGATGGGCGAGATGGGGGTGGCGATCTGGGTCACAGCACGATCAGCTCGGCCTTGAGCGCGCCCGCCTGCTTCAAGGCTTCCAGGATCGCGACCAGATCGGCGGGCGATGCGCCGATCGCGTTCACCGCCTTGACGATGTCGGCGAGGCGCGGGCCGGGTGCGAGCAGGAACATGGGCTTGCGCTCCTCCTCGACGTCGATGGTCGATTTGCGCTCGAGCGCGGTTTCGCCGTTGCTCAGCGGCTCGGGCTGGACGACGCGCTGGTTCTCGTCGATGCGCACCGTCAGCTTGCCGTGCGTGACCGCCGCGGGGCCGACGCGGACCGCCGAATTGATCACGACCGTGCCCGTGCGGGCGTTGACGATGACCTTGGCGGGGGGCTCGGCGGAGGTGACGTCGAGGTTTTCGATCGTGGACATGAGCGTCGCGCGGACGTCGCCGCCGGGCGGTGCGCGCACCGCGACCGACACGGCGTCGATCGCCTGCGCGGTGCCGGAGCCCAGGGTCTTGTTGATCACGCCCGCGACATTCTGCGCGGTGGTGAAATCGGCGCGTTGCAGGTTGAACATCAGCGTCGGCGCGGTGTCGAAGCCGGTCGCCACCGCGCGCTCGACCGTCGCGCCTTCGGGAATGCGCCCGGTGGAGGGGATGTTGACGACGATCCGCGACCCGTCGGCGCCCTCGGCACCCAGTCCGCCAACCGCCAGATTGCCCTGCGCCATCGCATAGACCTGCCCATCGGCACCGATCAGCGGCGTCAGGATCAGCGATCCACCGCGCAAGGACTTGGCGCGGCCCATCGAGGCGACGGTGATGTCGATCCGCTGGCCGGGCTTGGCGAAGGGCGGCAGCTCGGCGGTGATCAGGACCACCGCGGCGTTCTTCATCGCCGGATTGGCGGCGGGCGGAAGCTGCAGGCCGAACCGCGACGCGACGGCCTTGAGGCTCTGCACCGTATATTCCAGATTGTCGTCGCCTGTCCCCGGTAAGCCGACCACGATCCCGTATCCGGTCAATTGGTTGGCACGGATGCCCTGAAACGCGCCCAGATCCTTGATCCGGTCGGCATGCGCGGGGGTGGCCAGCGAGAGTGCGGCGAGGAGCAGGAGGATGCGACCGATCATGCGCCGCACCCTGCCCCGACGATGGTTACCGAACCGCTAACCAT
>DASVUT010000343.1:0-6385 GCA_036386955.1 Sphingomonas sp.
GGCCACGACCGGTGCTTGGGCGACCAGCTTGGCGAACCGGTTGATGAACGCGTCCACAGGCCCGAACACCACCGACGGTCGCAGGATCGTCGCGGCCTCGAAAGCCTCGCGCACCGCCGCCTCCCCCTGCCCCTTGCTCCGCCCGTAGTTGGACAAGGACGCGGCGTCCGCACCGATCGCGGACAGGTGAACCAGCGCGCGGGCACCGGCCACCGTCGCGGCTTGGGCGATCGTGCGCGCGCCGTCGACATGGACACGCTGGAGATTGCCGCCGAACACCCCGACCAGGTTGACCACCGCGTCCGCAGCGTGGACCGCGCTGGCGACCGTGTCGGGGCGGGTCACGTCGGCGGCGACGAGCTGCACCCGACCCAGGCTGCCATGCGTGCGCAGGAACCAGGCCTGGCGCGGATCGCGTTGCGCCACCCGGACGCGGGCACCGGCGCGCAGCAAGGCCTGCACGACATAGCGGCCGATGAAGCCGCCGCCGCCGAAGACCGTCACCAGCTCGTTCTTCATGCCCGCACTTGCCTTGCTGTCCGCCATCGCCCGTCTTCCCGTGCCGCCTTGGCCCTGACCGGCGCATCGCACCGTCCGGCCCCGGTGCCCTTGCCCCAGCGGCGGGGGCGTTGACAAGCATGGCCGATCGCCCGCGCGGACGCCGCAACGTCACCGCTGTTGACACGCGCCCGCCCGCTCCCCTAGAGGCGCCCCCCTACCCGGGCTTTCCAAGCTCCCGTGCCCAGATGGCGGAATTGGTAGACGCACCAGCTTCAGGTGCTGGCGATCGCAAGGTCGTGGAGGTTCGAGTCCTCTTCTGGGCACCATTTTTCCCGCTGCTGCGTAGCGGTGACGTGACAAATGTGTAGGTCTGCCGCAGAGAGCGATAGCCGCTCGGCAGGGCTGACCCGTGCCCTCGGACCGGTGACCTCTCGGGCGGGGGTAAGCCCGCACGCTTCACAGCATCTGCGCGAACAGTTCGTTGACGCGGCGTTCGGCGTCGGCGAGTGCGCGGTCGACCGGTTTGTTGCCGTTGACCGCGCTTTCCACCTCTTCGCCGATCAATCCCTGCACCGCCGATTGCCGCCGAACATGGTCGGGCAATTGCCGTCCGGTGCGCGCCATTTCCGCGATGTCGGCGCGGTGCGGCAGGGCGGCGAAGCTGGGGCGGGAAAGCACCTCCGCCATGGCCGGCAGGTGCCCCGTGCGCGCCCATTCCTCATCATTCCGCGCCAGGAACCGGAGCAGCCGCACGATGGCGGCGCGCTGTTCGGGCGTGCGCTGCCGCGTGGGTGCCACCCAGGCATGGCCGTCGACGAAGGCCGCCTCGCGGCCCCACAGCCGCGGGAACGGCAACACGGCATAGCTGTCGTGGAGCGGGCGGCCCGGCGTCGCGGCTTCCTTGTCATACGGGCCGATCATCCAGGTGCCGACGGGGAACACCCCGCCTTCGCCGTTGATGAAGCTGGTGTTCGCCGCCGGGAAATCCTGGTCGCGTGTGGTCAGCCCTTCGGCGTTCAGCCGCCGGAACAGGGTCACCACGGCGTGCGCCTCAGGGCCCCGCAGCCGGACGTGCCGCGCGTCGGGAAAGATGTCGACCCCTTGCGCCAGCAGATAGGTGTAGAGGTTGCGGACATGACTGGCGGGGTCGTTCACCTGCGCCTGGATCAGATACGGCTTGCCGGTCGCCGCCTTGAACCGGCGCGCATGCTCCAGAAGCTGCGCGGGCGATGTCGGCAGGATCGGCGTGTCCCCGCGCATCAGCCCGGCCTGCCGCATCAGCCCCGTGTTGATGTGGAACAGCCCGCCGACCGTGTCGAACGGCAGGCCGAACGCCTGCCCCCCCTTCACCACGCCGGCACGACCCGCCTCGGTGAAGCGTGCCGCAGGATAGCCCGCCTGGGCCAGCATCGCGTCCATCGGCTCGAGCAGCCCAAGCCCCTGATAATCGGAGATCACCGATTGGTGCATGGTGACCAGGTCGGGCGGGTCGCCGGCCGCGACCTGGGCCGACAATTGCGGGTAACCCGGCCAGGCGACGATGTTGAGCTTCAGCCGGATATCGGGATTCTGCGCCTGGAACCTGTTCAGCAACGTGGTCAGGATGCCGCATTCGCCGTCGGCGGCCTTCACATTGGTGCTGGACCCGTACACCGCGCCGCATTCGCCGAAGAAGCGCTGGATCACGATCTCGGTAGGCGCGTTGCGCTGTCCGCAACCGACGAGCAGCAGGAGGGCCAGAAGCATAGCCAAGGGGTGCGCGCGCCGCGTCACTTCGTGGCCGCTCCCGCCATCGCGCCGACGATCTGCTTTTGGAAGATGATATACACGATCATGATGGGAATCGAGGCGAACACCGCCTGCGCCATCAGGAACCCCAGCCCACTGGTCTGCGCATAATTCGCCTGCGCTGAAGCAAGACCCACCGTCAGCGTGAACATGTCGCTGCGCGTCGCCGAGATCAGCGGCCACCAGTAATCGTTCCAGGTGCCAAGAAAGGTGAACACCCCCAAGGTCGCCTGCGCCGGATAGGTCAGCGGCAGCAGCACGCGCCAGAACAGCGTGAAGCGCGACGCCCCGTCCAGCATCGCCGCCTCGTCCAGATCGCGCGGCAGCCCGCGAAAATACTGGGTCATGAAGAACACGCCGAACGGCCCCGCGAATCCGGGCAGGATCAGCCCGGGAAAGCTGTTGTGGAGCCCAAGCTGCGCGAACAATTGATGCTGGGGCAGGATGACGGCCTGTTGCGGAATGGCGAGCCCGAGCAGAACGAACACGAACAACGCCTTGCGGCCTGGGAATTCGAGCCGTGCGAAACCGAAGCCGGCAAGCGAGCACAGGATCAGCACGCCGGCGGTCGTGCCGAGCGACACGAGCAGGCTGTTGCCGAGCCAGCGCAGCACCTGCGACCCGGCGAAGATCGCGCGGTAATTCTCCAGCGTATATGGGCCGGAAAATGCCGCGTTGCTGCCGCGCATCAGTTCCGCATTGGCCTTGATCGACAGCAACAGCGTCCAGACGATGGGTGCCACCATGATCGCGGCACCGATCAGGACGCCGATCAGCGCCGGTGTCGACAGCCTGTCGCGTCCGTTCACCGGGCCGGCTCCGTGTTGCGGGTCGCGAGATACTGGATCAGCGTCACGCCGAGAACGATCATGAACAGGATTTCGGCCGCCGCGGTCGCATAGCCCAGTTCCCATCGGCCAAAGGCGACCTCGTAGATGAACAATACCACAGGCCGCGACGCGCCACCCGGTCCGCCCGCGGTCAGCAACTGCGCCTGCCCAAAGATTTGCAGCTGGGCTGCGGTTTGCAGCATGATCACCAGCACCATGGTCCGCTTCAGCGACGGCACGGTCACGCGCCACAGCGTTGCCCATTTGCTCGCCCGGTCGAGCGCGGCGGCTTCGTAGATGTCGTGGGGAATCTGTTGCAGCCCCGACAGGAACAGCATCATCGGCAATCCCAGGCTCCACCACACGGTCGTGATCGCGAGCGCGGCGATCGCCAGGTCGGGATCGCTGAGGAACGGGATCGGATCGCGGCCCAGCGCCTGGAGCACCACTGCGATCAGCCCCGCGTCAGGCGTCAGGATGAAGCGCCAGATCAGCGTCACGATGGTAACCGACAGCACCGAAGAGGAGAAGAACAGCCCGCGCAGCACCGCCGCGCCGCGCGTCGCGCGGTTGAGCGCCAACGCCAGCAGCAGCGTGATGATCGTCAGGCTGGGCACGATCAGCAGCGCGAGCTTGAGCGTGTTGACCAGCGAGCTGCCGAACACCGGGTCGGACAGCAGCCGGGCGTAATTGTCGAACCCGATCCAACGTTGATTGCCGAACAGATCGGCGCGGTGGAAGCTGATGCTGATCCCGGCCAGCAACGGATAGATCAGAAGGACGAGGTAAAAGAACAGGAACGGCCCGACATAGGCGAAGGGCGCGAGCCGCGCTTTCATGCGGCGACCTGCGCGTGATGACCGACGCCATCCGCATCGAACACATGCGCACCCGCGCCGTCGATCGCCAGGCCTACCCGGTCGCCGATGCGGGCGGCACTCGTTCCTTCGGCCTGGGCGGTGACCTCCGCTCCGTCGGACAGCCGGGCATAGATCAGCGTGCGATCGCCGAGCCGTTCGACCAGCTCGACCTCGGCATCGACCGCCCCGCCGCCGGGCGGCACGACCAGAACCGCTTCCGGGCGGACGCCGAGCCGGAGATCTCGTGACAGGCCGGCGGCGGGCACCCGAGTCGCGATCTCCGATCCGTTACCCAGCCGGACTAAGGCATGCCCGCCCGCGTCGCTCGCAAGAATCGCCGGCAACAGACTCATCGCGGGCGATCCGACAAAGCGCGCGACGAAGATGTTCGCCGGGCGGGCGTACACCTCCATCGGGCTGCCGATCTGCTGGATGCGGCGGTCGTTCATCACCACCATGCGGTCGGCCAACGTCATCGCCTCCGCCTGGTCATGCGTGACCATAATGACGCCGGCGTCGACGCGCTGACGCAATTGGGCAAGCTCGACCCGGGTGCGGTTGCGCAGCGCCGCGTCGAGGTTGGACAGCGGCTCGTCGAGCAGGAACAGCTTGGGGTTCTTGACGATCGCGCGGCCGATCGCGACGCGCTGACGCTGGCCGCCCGACATCTGTGCGGGTTTCTTGTCGAGATGCGCGTCGATCTCCAGAACGCGGGCGGCGTCGGCGATGCGGCGGGCGATCTCGTTGGCGGGCACGTGCGCGTTGCGCAGCCCAAACGCCATGTTGTCGCGCACGCTCATGTGCGGATAGAGCGCGTAATGCTGGAACACCATGGCGACGTCGCGGTCGCCCGGCGGCAGGGTGTCGATCCGTCGCCCGTCCAGCCAGACCTCGCCCGAATCGGCGGTCTCGAGCCCTGCGACGATCCGCAGCAGCGTCGACTTGCCGCTGCCCGAAGGCCCCAGAAAGGCGATGAATTCGCGCGGTTCCATGGTCAGCGAGACGCCGTCCAGGACGGGCGTGTCACCATAGGATTTGCGGACATCCAGCAGCGCGAGGCTCGCCAAGTTATTCCTTTTCTTTCACTCTCCTGACCCGGTCATCGCGCGAAACCGGACGGTTCGTCAACCGACCGGCTGCAGCAATCCTTCGATGACATGGTGCTGCACCACCGTTTCCAGCCGCTCGACCACCCGGCAGGTCAGATGATCTCGCACGCGGGCGGGCAAGGCATCGGCGTAAGCGCGGGTGACCTGAAGGTCGTGGTGCTGCGCGTTGTTGCCGTCGGGCGCATCGACGCCCACCACCAGCACCGGGCGGGCGCGGTCGGAGCGGTTGGCGGTGCCGCGGTGGACGGTCAGCGCCGACCGGGCCGAAATGTCGCCGCGTTGCGCCAGCTTGGGCACCGCGCGTGCCGCATAGCGCGGCCAAAGATGCTGCGGCGGGAACATGCCCTTGTCACACCCTTCGAACTGGTCCCATTGCGTACCCGGCGCGATCTCGAACGGGCCCATTTCGGGCAGGGTGTCGACCGCGGTCATGTTGAACGCCAGCGAGTTCAGCCGCCGTCCGCGGCTCGTCGCTTCGGGAACCGCAAAATCGCGGTGCCAGGGTTGGTCGGCGGCACCGGGAAAGGGGATGTCGAAGCCGATCTCGACGATTCTGTAATCGGGGCCCAGCACCGATCGGCAGACCGCCACGAACCAGGGGTGGGTCGCGATCTCGACAAAGCTGCGGATGCGTTCGGGCTGCACCTCGACATACCAGCGTTCGGGCCCGCGCGGCAGCGCGCCGCCGGGCACCGCCTTGGCCTCCGCCCACAAGGTCTCGATATCTTCGCGGAGGCGATCGGCGAAGTCGGTCGAAAACGCCCCTTTCAGCCCGATTACCCCATCGCCGTAGAGCCCGCGCATAATGTCCGCGCATTCATATGATAAATCGTACATGGACGGTACATCAATTTGTGACATAGGTTGGGACACCGCGCTTCCTTCCCGGCTGGAGCGGTCCGAACGCAACCACCGCTCGCCGAGAGTAATAGAACATGGCGCTTGATACGACCACCACTGCTTTCCAGGTCGAAGCCACCGATGACGGGTCCGGCGCGCGCCTGGCGGTCATGCACGGCATCCTGACACGCGCGTACAGCCTACCCGATGGCGAGCATGACACGTACCGATCGCTGCTGTCGCAGATCTCGGAGGATTTCGGCACCCGGCCGCCGGACACGCGCGAAGGCCCGACCGAGGACGATCAGCGCGAGCTCGACTGGCGCCCGCTGATCGTGGAAAATCTCCACCCGCGCACCACTGCGGGTTATGGCGACCCGGCGGTACTGCGCACGGACGAGGGTTACTGGCTTGTGGCGACGTCGAACGATGCGCCCGATGCGTTCCCCGTCCTGTT
>DASVUT010000344.1:0-1786 GCA_036386955.1 Sphingomonas sp.
GCCCCGATTACATCATCCCCGCGCCCTTCGACCCGCGGCTGATGGAGCTTGTGCCCTCGGCGGTGGCCAAGGCGGCGATGGACTCCGGCGTGGCGACACGGCCGATCCTCGACATGGGGGCGTATCGCCAGTCGCTGCGCGCGCGGCTCAACCCGACGACGTCAGTGCTGAGCCTCGCCTATGAAGGCGCCCGCGCGCACCCCAAGCGCGTGCTGTTCGCCGAAGGCGAGGAGGAGGTGGTGCTGCGCGCCGCGATTGCGTTCAAGGAAGGCGGCTATGGCACCCCCGTGCTGGTCGGACGTGACGACGTCCACGACCGGCTCCGCGCGCTGGGGGTAACCACGCCCGAAGAGTATGAGGTCCACAACAGCCGCACGTCGGACATGGTCCCGCGCATGGTCGACTTCCTCTATGACCGGCTGAAGCGGCGCGGCTTTCTGCGCCGCGACGCCGAACGGATGATCAACCAGGATCGCAACATCTTCGGCGCCGTCATGCTCCAGCTCGGACAGGCGGATGCGATGATCACCGGCATCACGCGGACCTGGGCGCATTCGATGCGCGAGGTCCGCCGCGTGATCGACCCGATCGACGGCCGCGTGCCGTTCGGCATCCACCTGCTTGTCGGGCGCAGCCATACCGTCTTCATCGCCGACACCACCGTCAACGAGCGGCCGACCGCCGAACAGCTCGCCGACATCGCCGAACAGACCGCTCAGGTCGCAAGGCGGATGGGCCACGAGCCGCGCGTCGCGTTCCTCAGCTATTCCACCTTCGGCAATCCCGAAGGCCAGTGGCTCGACAATATCCGCGGCGCGGTGGGCGTGCTCGATCGCCGTCAGGTCGGGTTCGAATATGAGGGCGAAATGGCCCCGGACGTCGCGCTCAACCCGCGCCAGCTCGCCAACTATCCCTTCGCGCGGCTGTCGGGCCCGGCCAATGTGCTGATCATGCCGGGTCTGCAATCGGCCAACATCTCGGCCAAGCTGCTGCGCGAACTGGGCGGCGACGACATGATCGGCCCGATGCTGATCGGCATGGAAAAGCCGGTGCAGATCGCGGCGATGACCGCCAGCGCCAGCGAGTTGGTGACGCTCGCCGTTCTGGCGGCAGGCGGGATCGCGCGGTAGCGACGACTCTCGCCCTTTCTCCTCCCTGGCGAAGGCCGGGGCTCAGTCACACCGCCATGCGTTCGAGTATCATGCCCCTTCAAACATCGACCATCGCGGCTGGACCCCGGCCCTCGCCGGGGAGGGGCCTGCTGCTCACCAGCCTTGCATCGCTGCTCATCGGCGCCGGCCCCAACCCCTTGGGCCCGCGCCCAGGCATCATCCGCGTCCGCCTCGAAACCTCCGCCGGCCCCATCCTCCTCGCGCTCGACGCTAGGCGAGCCCCCGCCACCACGGCCAATTTCATGGCCTATGTCGACGACGGCCGGTTCGACGACACCAGCTTCTACCGCGCCGCGCGGTCCAGGAAGGACCCGCGCGTCGGCTTCATCCAGGGCGGCATTCGCCAGGACGCGCGCCGCATCCTCCCACCGTTCAAGCTGGAGCCGACCAGCCGCACCGGCATCCGCCACCTGAACGCGACCGTATCGATGGCGCGCGCCGCGTCGGACGACAGCGCCGGCGGCAATTTCGTCATCACTGTTGGCCCCGCGCCGCAGATGGACGCGCGCCCCGGCTTCGACGGCTATGCCGCGTTCGGCCACGCCGTCGGCGGCTTCGACACCGTCCGCCGCATCCTCGCCATGCCGTCGGGCGGCGGCCTCGACGCGTTCAAG
>DASVUT010000345.1:0-8521 GCA_036386955.1 Sphingomonas sp.
TCCTCCCCGGGACGGGGAGGTGGCGCGAAGCGACGGAGGGGGTTCGCGACGAGCGCCACCTCCTCAAGAGAGCCCCCTCCGTCAGCCTGCGGCTGCCACAGTTTCGGGTCGATCAGGCTCCCAGCCTGATCTTGGATTGCCGGGGGCGATCCAACCCGAAACGCCGTCCCTGGGAGGATTGGAGACCAACCTCCTTTCGCTCGCCGTCGAAGCCGCCCGCGCCCGCGCGACGCTGGGCGAGATCAGCCAGGCGATGGAGGATGTGTTCGGCCGGTATGGGACGCAGCCGACGCCGGTGTCCGGCATCTATGGCGGTGCGTACGGGGATGACGTGCGCTGGACGCGGCTCGAATACGGAGTGGCCGCGACCGAGCATCGGCTGGGCCGCCGTCCTCGCATGCTGGTCGCCAAGATGGGCCAGGACGGCCACGATCGCGGCGCCAATCTCGTCAGCTCGATGTTCGGCGACTTGGGCTTCGAGATCGTGCCCGGACCGCTGTTCCAGACTCCCCAGGAGGTCGCCGCCCTGGCGATCGAACGCGCGGTCGATATCGTCGGCGCTTCCTCGCTGGCGGCCGGGCACAAGACGCTGATCCCCGAACTGATCGGCCATCTGCGCGATGCCGGCCGCGCCGATATCAAGGTCATCGCGGGTGGCGTGATCCCGGCACAGGATTATCAGACGTTGCGCGACGCCGGCGTTCAGGCGATCTTTGGCCCCGGCACCAATCTGATCGAGGCGGCCGAGGAAGTCTTGCGCCTGCTCGGCCACAACATGGCGCCCGAGGAGGAGACCGCGGAGTGAACGACCAGGACGAGGTTCCGCAGGGGCCGGAAGGTTGGATGATGCTGTACGACAGCTTCAAGCACGTCACCTCGCTGTGCCTGTTCACGCTTGCGGGCGGTGTCGCACTGGCGGACAAGGTCCAAGGGCGATGGGCGGTGATGCTCGTGCTGGCGCTGGTGATGGTCGGAGCCGCGGCGGTGATCGCCCTGAGCGCCACCGGTCAGATCGTCGATGCGCGCCTGGCCGGCCGGACGAGCATTCCAAACCTGCGCCTCTCCCGACTGGCCCCCGGGATGCTGCTGTCGACGGGCGTCGGTATCCTGTTGTACGTTTTCACCAGGTCGCTGAAGTTCTGAGCGGGGCGCTCGGCTTCACCGTTGCCGAGCTTGCACCGGTGGGCTCGGCACCGGGCGGGCTCAAGTTGGGGCTGCGGCGGGTGGACGAGACCCAGTGGTTTCAGCGGGAGTTCGACCGTGCCGCGCGCGCCGCCGCCTTTGCCGCCGACCCGGATGCGGTATGCGTGCTGCCCCAGGCCGAGCCGGCGGTCGCCGAACTGGCCGCGCTGCTTGGGGCCGAGAATAGCCTGCGTGCATGTGCGCAAAGCTGTTGGGAGGATCTCTGCCTCCTGCTTGCCCCTGGCGAAGGGCCGCCCGTGTTCGTGGCGGGCGCGGTCGGATTCCCGACCGACTGGCGGCTGCGCGACAAGATCGGCCTGCCGCTGACGGCGGTGCATGCGCCGATCCACGGCTATGCGGAGCGCCTGTCCGGCGGCGTCGATCACTTCATGGCGAACCTGGTCGCGGGGCCGATCTTCGGGCGCGCCAACTGGTTCGTGGTGCCCACGGATGCTTGGCCGTACCGGCCTGAGAGCGATCCGGCGGCGCGCTTCGCCCATGTTCGGGCGGACAATGCGGGGGAGACCCTTTTCGTGCGCTGCGAACGGCAGACGCTGCGTCGCTTGCCGCAAAGCTCGGCAATCCTGTTCACCATTGGCGTTCACGTTGCGCGGCTCGGGAGCCTGCCTGGCGATGTGGTGCGTGGCATCGCCCGTGCGGTGTCAAAGGTTCTCCCCGGGGAAGACGAACGCCGCGCAGCGCCCCATTATGCCGATGCGCTCGCCGCCTATGCTTGCGCCCTGCCAGCCGCAGCGGCATGGAATGCGCCATGACCGAACTCGCCTATCTCCGCCATCCTGGATCTTCCACCGAACAGGGCCAGCCGCCCGTTCATCAGACGCGGGAGTGCGCCTCGACAACGACGCGGACGGACTGGACGCGCGGCGAAATCGCGGACCTGTTCGACCTGCCGTTCACAGAGCTGCTGTTCCGCGCCGCCACCGTCCACCGTGCCCATCACGCGCCCGATCAGGTGCAATTGTGCACCTTGCTGTCGATCAAGACAGGCGGTTGTCCGGAGGACTGCGGTTATTGCTCGCAATCCGCCTCCGCGGCGTCGGGGTTGAAGGCGGAAAAGCTGATGGAGGTCGATGCCGTGCTCGCCGCCGCCGCCGAGGCCAAGGCCGCCGGGTCGCAGCGTTTCTGCATGGGCGCGGCGTGGCGCAACCCGAAGGACCGCGACATGGGCGCGGTCGTCGCCATGGTGCAGGGCGTCAAAGCTATGGGGCTGGAAACCTGCATGACGTTGGGCATGCTGAGCCCGGCTCAGGCCGATCAGCTCGCCGTCGCGGGGCTCGATTACTACAACCACAATATCGACACGTCGCCGGAGAATTACGGCAATGTCATCACCACGCGGACGTTCGCCGACCGGCTCGATACGCTGGAAAATGTCCGCACGGCGGGCATCGCCGTGTGCTGCGGCGGCATTGTCGGGATGGGCGAGACGCGCGGCGACCGGGTCGGGTTCGTCCACGCGCTCGCGACCCTGCCCCGGCACCCCGAAAGCGTTCCCGTCAACGCGCTGGTGCCGGTTGCGGGCACGCCGCTGGGCGATATGCTCGCCGACACGCCGATGGCGCGGATCGACGATATCGAGTTCGTGCGCACCGTCGCCGTCGCCCGCATCGCCATGCCGCACAGCATGGTGCGCCTGTCGGCAGGCCGCGAAAGCATGTCCGACGCGACTCAGGCCTTGTGCTTCCTTGCCGGTGCGAACTCCATCTTCACCGGCGACAAGCTGCTGACGACCGGCAATGCCGGCGACAGTGCCGACGCGGCACTGTTCGCCAGGCTGGGGGTCACCCCGATGGCGGGCGAGGAACCGATGCGGGCGTCGCGCGGCTGACGACGCCCGGGCGCGTCATGCCGCGTCGGCCAGGGCGGGTCTGCGGCCCTCGATGACCGCGGTGGCGATGGTGCTGATGCTGCGCAAATTCGTGATGATGTTGGGCGTCACAACGCGCGGCCGGGTGTCGATCAGACACAGTGCGCCCAAGCGTACGCCGGTGCTGGAGACGATCGGACAGCCGACATAGGTGCGGATGCCGGGATCGCCTGCGACGAACGGATTGGCTGCGAAGCGCGGATCATTGGCTGCATTGGACACCATGAAGACGTCGTCCGCGCACAGCGTGTAGTTGCAGAAAGCCGCCGCGCGCGTGGTCGAGCCGCGCGCGAAGCCATGGGCCGATTTGATCCATTGCCGATTGCGATCGATGAACGTCATCAGGCAGGTCGGGAAGTCGGTGGTCTTGCCCATATGCGCGGTGAGCAGATCGAGCTGCGCTTCCATCACATCGTTGGTCAGGCCGCTGAAGCGCAGCGCCGCCAACCGGGCCTGTTCGTCCGCCGGTACGGGATAGCCGCCAATCGCGGGGCTGATCGGCACCACCGGCTTAGCGCCATCCGCTGTCTTGCGGCGCAGCGGCCGGGCGAGCACAGCCGCGATCGTCGCGCAAAAGGATGACGGATCGCGCGACAGGTCGCTTTTGTCGACGCACGCATCGGCACCGGCCTCTTCCAGCTTGGCGGTCATGGCCAGATTGTCGCGCACCTGCCCCGATACGATCACCTTGCGCACGTCAGGCAGGTCGGACAGCATCTCCAGCAGCTTGCACCCGTCGATATAGGGCATGCACAGGTCGATCGTCACCAGATCGGGGCGCAGGCTGCGGATCAGCGACGCCGCCGACGTGGCGTCATTCGCCAGTCCGACGACATCGAACCCCAGCCTCAGCGAGAATATCTGGTCCAACACCGCTTGCATCGTTTTCGAATCGTCGACGATGACGACCCGTTTTCTCGGCTGAGCGACAATGCCCGAACGCGCCATGTTTTCCTCCCCCCGGAATACATGCCTTATCCCCCGATGGCCACGCCGATCCAAGCTGCGGATTCTACGGTATCCGCCTTAACGCAGTGGCTTACCGCGATGCTGGCGCGTTCATCGGCAGCACGAGCTTGACCGTGGTGCCGTGGCCAAGCGCGGTTTCGATCGCGACATGGCCGTTCGACTGTCTGGCGAAGTCCTGCACCATCCCGAGCCCCAAGCCATGACCGCGCCCGTCGCTCTTGGTGGTAAAGAAGCATTCAAAGGCGCGCGCGGCGGTCGCCTCGTCCATGCCGGTCCCGTTGTCGCTGACGGAGACGACCGCCGAGGCACCCGGCCGGAATCCGGTATCGACGCACTGCTCGGTGGTGATCCGGATTGTTCCGCCCCCCGCCGTCGCATCGCGTGCGTTGAGGATCAGGTTCATCAGCGCCGTTTCGAACAGCGTGCGATCCATCCGCACCCGTCCCATCCCGCTGCTCAGGTCGGTCTCGATATGCACGCGCTTGCCGATCGTACGCGCGAGCAGCGCGACCACGTCGGCGATGGCGGTGTTGAGGGGCACGTCGTCGGAGCCACCCTGCTCGCCGCGTGCGAAGCGCAGCAGCCGCGTGACCAGCTTCGCGCCGCCATCGGCCGCGTCGATGATATCGGCGGCCGCGCCCTTCATGGCCGAACCACAACGCGCGTTCGCGGCGATGACCTCCGCGTTGCCGCGAACGATGGCAAGAATGTTGTTGAAGTCGTGCGCGATCCCGCCGCACAGCTTGCCGGTGACCTCCAGCCGCTCGGCGTCGTGCAACCGCGTCTCGAGCGCGCGACGCTCGGTCACGTCGGTCTGCGTTCCCATCCAGAACCGGCCATGCGTGCTGTGGTCCAGCAGCACGAGTTGCACGTGGTTCCAGAAGCGGCTGCCGTCCTTGCGGTAGTTCAGCAGCACCCCGTCGAATGGTCGGAACGCCGCGATCGCGTCGCGCATCTCCGTCCGCACGTCCGCGTCCGTGTCGCACCCGGCCAGGAAACCGCAGTTCTTGCCGACGACCTCATCGGCGGCATAGCCGGTCAGTTTCGTGAAAGCCGCGTTTGCGAACACGACGGGGTGACCATCGGCATCCGCGTCCGCGATGAGGGTGCTTTGGTGGGTCGCCTCCAAGGCGAGCGCGCGAAGGTGGGGGATGTCATGTTCCTAGCTTCTGCATCCTTGTCCGGGTCGGATGGACGCTGAAGCGATTTGATGATCGTTATACACATATGTTGTTATAACCAATGAATATGGCTTAGGCGGAGAATGATTTCGAGGGCCGGTCAACCATTTGCGCTAAACGGGTCGTTACGCCCGCGCGCTCGTGGTTCCGGAGGGAGCTAGTTGATGCGCGTATATCTGATCGACGACGATGCCCTGACCCGGCGGATGGTGATCCGCATGCTCGCCGGCGAGCCGATCGAATGCGCGGAGTTCGGGACCGCAGCGGCGTTCCTCCAGGTGCTCGATGCGCTGCCATTCGGGTGCGTCCTGCTCGACATCCACATGCCTGAGCAAGACGGGCTCGATGCGCTGACCGAGATCGTCGCGCGGCGTCCTTTCCCCGTCATCATGGCATCGGGGAGCACCGACATGGACGACGCGATCACCGCGTTTAGGCGGGGTGCGGTGCATTTCCTGCGCAAGCCGTTCGACCGCGCGACGGTGATGACGACATTGTGGGAGGCGGAGGCGATCGGGTTGAAGAAGCTGGCCGACTGGGAGCGCCGCGACCGCGCCAGCCGCATCCACCTGACCCCGCGCGAGCAGCAGATCCTGGAGGCGACCGCCGCGGGGCAGCAGAGCAAGCGTGTCGCGTTCGACCTGGGGCTGAGCATCCGCACGGTGGAGATGCACCGATCGCACGTGCTGGCGAAGCTGGGCGCGGCCAACGCCACACAGGCGGTCGCGATCGCCCGCTCGCTCGATCTGCTCGCGCCGGCCTGACGGGCGTGCTTCGGTCCACCGCACGCCGGCTCATCCCGCCGCAGCGGGCGTGAACCCGGGACGCGGCGATGCGTCTGGCCCCTGATACCCCCCCAGGACATGCACCATCGCCAAGACCAGCAGCATAGCGACCCGGACGATCAGGGCTAA
The DNA here is from genome assembly GCA_036386955.1 of Sphingomonas sp. GTDB lineage: Bacteria > Pseudomonadota > Alphaproteobacteria > Sphingomonadales > Sphingomonadaceae > Sphingomonas. Next base: position 6,135 of record DASVUT010000345.1, read on the forward strand.
GGAGCCGGCCTGGCTAGGCGCCGCGCGGCGCAAGCTCGGGACGCGCAAGGCACCTGGACCCGCCAACAACCCGACCATCCTCGGCTGGGCGAAGCGGCTGGGCACCAAGGTGCTCGGCATCCTCTACAACGCCGACGATGTCCCCTGGTGCGGCGTGTTCGTCGCGCAATGCCTGGGGGAAGCGGGGATCGCCTCGCCGTCCTTTGCCGTCCGCGCGAAAAGCTGGGCGGGGTGGGAGGCCAATCTGCGACCCGACCGGCTGGCACCCGGCGCGGTTCTCGTCTTCGAGCGCGATGGCGGGGGGCATGTCGGCTTCTATATCGGCGAGGACGCGACCAGCTATCATGTGCTGGGTGGCAATCAGGGCGACGCGGTGTCGATCGCACGGCTGGCCAAGAACCGCCTGCTGGCATCGCGCTGGCCGCGCGGCGTGCCCGTCATCGGCGGCCCCGTCCGCCTGTCCGAACGCGGCGTGCCGGTGTCTCGCGACGAGGCATGACCGGCCGCGACAGCGCGTGCGGGCGGTGGTAGGCGCGTTCGCATGCCCAGCAAAAGCCCCGCCACCTTAGAGGTACGTGCCGCCGTCCCCGCCGATGTCCCCGGCAGCCTGGGCCTGATCAGCCGCGCCTATCCCGGCATCGAGAATTACAGCGGCGGCCAGATCAGCGGCCAGATCAACAATTTTCCCGAAGGTCAGTTCGTCGCGACGTTCGAATCGGCGGTCGTAGGCTATTGCGCCTCGTCGCGGATCGACGAAGCGGTCGCGCTCGCCCCCCATGACTGGGCGACGATCACCGGCAATGGTTTTGGCAGCCGCCACGACCCGACCGGCGACTGGCTGTACGGCATCGAGATGGCGGTCGACGAGCGCCAGCGGGGCTTGCGCATCGGCAAACGCCTGTACGAGGCGCGGCGGACATTGGCGGAGCGGCTGGGGCTGCGCGGGATCGTGTTCGGCGGGCGCATGCCGGGCTTCGCTCGGGTCAAGGCCAAGGTCGATGGCCCCGCGGACTATCTCGCCCGCGTCCAGGCCGGCGAGTATCGCGACCAGGTCATCGGGTTTCAGCTTTCCAACGGCTTCACGCCGATCGGCGTGCTCCAACGCTACCTGCCGTTCGACAAGGCATCCGACGGGTTCGCCGCACACATGGTGTGGCGCAACCCTTATGTTGATCCCAACGAACCCGCCGCGTTCCGCGTGCCGCGCGACGTGGAAAGCGTGCGGCTGGCGACCGTCCAGCTTCAGGCGCGCGCGGTGAAGAGCTTCGACGAGTTCGTCCACAACATCGAATATTTCGTCGATGTCGCGGCCGATTACCGCGCCGATTTCGTGGTCTTTCCCGAATTGTTCACCATGTCGCTGCTGTCGTTCGAGCCGCATGCGCTGTCGCCGATGGAGGCGATCGACCGGATGACCGAACACCGCGCGCCGATCGTGGCGGAGCTGTCTCGGATGGCGCTGCGCTACAACATCAACATCGTCGGCGGATCGCATCCCACCCGCACCGAAGACGGCAGCATCCAGAACGTCGCCTATGTCTGCCTGCGCGACGGATCGGTCCACGCGCAGGAGAAGATTCACCCCACCCCCAACGAAGCCTATTGGTGGAAGATCAAGGGCGGCAGCTCGGTCGACGTCATCCAGACCGACATCGGGCCCGTCGGCGTCCTGATCTGTTACGACAGCGAGTTTCCCGAACTCGCGCGGCGCCTGGTCGACGAAGGCGCGCGGATCATCTTCGTGCCGTTCTGCACCGACAATCGTCAGGGCTATATGCGCGTGCGCTATTGTGCGCAGGCGCGCGCGATCGAGAACCAGTGTTTCGTCGTGCTGTCGGGCAATGTCGGCAATCTGCCCGGCGTCGACAATATGGACATCCAGTACGCGCAGTCGTGCATCCTGACGCCCTGCGACTTTCCGTTCGCGCGCGACGGCATCGCGGCGGAGGCGAGCGAGAATATCGAGACGCTGACCATCGCCGACGTGAACCTCGCCGACCTCACCTGGGCCCGCGCCGAAGGCACCGTCCGCAACCTCGCCGACCGCCGGTTCGACCTGTACCGCATCGACTGGAAGAACGGTGCCCCGCGCGAAGCCGCACCCCAGTCGCATCCGCCCGCCAAGGCGAAGCAGCCGGGTGGTGGGTGATCGGGGCGTGGCGTGCTCGGGGGGAACACTGCGTAAAGCAGGGCTGTCGACGTCGGCGACGTTCTACGATGTCGTCCGTACGAGACGGAGAGAACGGCGCCTGCGACGGTCGGCCACCTTCAACGCGCCCAAAGGTCACACGTGGGTCACACTATCAGCACCCCGCTTGACCCGGCGCACGGGGACGGTGGCTGGTGCAGCGGATATGGACGGTTTGAAAGAGCAAACGGTAGCACGG
>DASVUT010000346.1:0-1983 GCA_036386955.1 Sphingomonas sp.
CTCCTGCGTCGCGTCCTTGCCAGCGATGAACTGCAGGTCGTCGATCAGCAGCAGGTCGGCCGAGCGGAGCCTCTGCTTGAATGCGAAGGTATCGCGCGACCGCATCGCCGACACGAAGTCGAACATGAACCGTTCGGCCGACATCACCAGCACGCGCGCACCCGGGCTGTGCGTCAGGAACTGGTGCGCAATCGCGTGCATCAGGTGGGTCTTGCCCTGCCCGGTGCCGGCATGGAGGAACAAGGGGGAAAAGCGCGGCGGGCCGGGCTCTGCCACGGCAAGCGCGGCGTTGAACGCGACCCGGTTCGAACCGTCGACGATAAACCGCGCAAAGGTATAGCGCGCGTCGAGCACCGGGCGCTCGGCCGCGGGTTCAGCGGCAACACTCGCCACCGGCGCGGCCACGACCACGACCGGCTCGGCGGGCGCGGTCAGGACTTCGGGCACCGGCCCCGGCGTCGCGGTCTCGATCGACACGCTGCGCAATCGGGGCAGATGCTGGCGGAACTCCAGCATCAACCGGTCGGCGTAATGATTGCGGACCCAGTTCGTCATGAACGCCGACGGCAGCGCGAGCCGGATCGATTCGGCGTCCGTCCCCGGCATCAGCGCCATGGGCTTGAGCCATTGGTCGAACAGTCGAGCGCCCGCCGATTCGCGAAGCGACGCCCGCACGCGCGCCCAGGCCCGCTCGGCCTCGCTCGCGATTGTGCTGCCTCGCTGATCGTTCACGCGCACTCCTCTCCGCCCGGCGCAACGCATGTCGCGCCGGTGTTTGGTTCGATCGACTGCAACAGGCCCCCAACGGCGGCTCTGCATGAGCCGCCGGCCTTCATCTGCCGATGCTAGGTCGCGGCGATCATCATCGCCGTTGAAGGCTTGTAGGAACGTCCCGGGGAGTCGGGCAAGCGAAACAAAATTGTCATGAGCGCCTTGACAGCATTGCGCGTCGGAAATGCGTCGGATTTCTGACAAGCTGCTGTAATCGCGCACTTAAACAAGCTTCTGACGACTCGCGACTCACTCGAATCGTGGCGAGTCCTTGAGTTCTCTTTTGGTTCCGGCGATCCGCTCCGGGCATCAAAAAACCCGCCGGACGGGTGCCCGGCGGGTCAAGCAATTGGCATTGCAGCGTTAGCGTCAGGCCAGGGCCGTCAGTCGCTTGGTCAGCCGCGCGAACTTACGGCTGGCGGTGTTCTTGTGCATCACACCCTTGGCAACACCGCGCGCCAGCTCAGGCTGCGCATCGGCCAGGGCGGTCGTGGCGGCGACCTTGTCGCCCGACGCCAGCGCCGCTTCGACCTTCTTGACGAAGGTGCGGATGCGGCCGACGCGCGCACCGTTGATCTCGGCGCGGCGATCGTTGCGACGGATGCGCTTCTTGGCTTGCGGCGTATTCGCCATTCGTTACGTCCTCTGACTCGTTCGATGGAAAAGGGGGCACCGGCCACAGCCGCCACCCCGATGTTGCCCGCGCCTTAGCCAGCGTGCATCGAATCGTCAACCACGGCTAAGCACGCTGACACGATGGGCACCAAAAGGTCGACCGCCCCGACTCGGTCCGACGCCGAACCACGGTGCCGCATGCGCAGCGATCACCCTCGCGTCCATAGACGAGGAACTGCTTGCTGAAGTAACCCAACGCACCGTCGGGCGCGGCGAAATCGCGCAAGCTCGATCCGCCGGCCTCGATGGCGGCGATCAGCACCCGGCGGATGGCGATGACCAGCGCATCGAGCCGCACCGCCCCGATCCGCCCGGCGGCGCGGCCGGGGGCGATCCCCGCCATGTGCAGCGCCTCGCAAACGTAGATATTGCCCAGCCCCGCGACGACGCGCTGGTCGAGCAGCATCGCCTTGATCGGTGCCCGCCGCCCCGCCAGTACACCGCGCAGATACGCCCCGCTCAGCGTATCGCCCAGCGGCTCCGGACCCATCGCCGCAAAGGCCGGATAGGCCGCCAGAGCATCGGTTCGCGTGAGCT
>DASVUT010000347.1:0-5285 GCA_036386955.1 Sphingomonas sp.
CACCATTGGTCGCCCTCGCCCACGACACGATAGTCCGTCGCGTGCTTCACCGGCTCCTGGCCGACACCCACATGGCAGATGCGTCGGGCCTCGACTATGAGACGACGCTGAGGGCTGGGTCCCTCCTGGCACATGCGCGAGTAGTTCAGGCCGCCGTGCACCTGGATGCCGAGTTCCGGCGCAATCGCCCTGTGCTCCCAGCAAAACAGGGGGTGGGAGACGGGCACACCGACGAAGCCGCTGAGGAAGCCGGCTGGATTGTCGCGCATCATGATGCACTCGTATCCGCTTGCGGGGTCGAGCCACGCGACCTTGTCCGCCTCGCCCAACCAGGGTCCATTCTCGCGGGGCTTGGCCCCGTCGACGAAGTAGATCTCCGCGGCCGGCACCGTGCCCTCCCGGGTGGCATAGTCGCGGCCGGTCACCCGGGTGACGCCATCCTGACGGGCAACCTCGCCGCCTGTGCCAGGCATTTTCGTAAGAGCACCTCCCGATCCAAGCACCGCAGGGAGCGCCGCCTCCGCGGCGGCGGTGAGGGTTTGCGACTTTACCGTAGCGAGCACCGTCGCCTTGCCGGCGCCGGACGCGCCCGTCTTCTTCGTGGCCATGACGTGTTTCTCCTTGTTGTTGTGGGGAGCGGCGCGCCGGTCAGAGGAAGCGGTTGCGAGGCGTGACGCGCACGATCTCTGGGCACAGCTTCTGCGGACGGGCATCGACGGCGTAGACGTTGGCGGCGAGCCAGAACTGCTCCTTCACCAGTTCGTCATCGGCGACCTCGCGCCACCAGACCTTCCGGTCGGGAGCGGCATCCCAGCGATAGCCTCGGGCGCGCAGCACATCCTTGAGGTCGAAATGAGCACCGCGTGCGCGGACGATCCACGACGGCTTCGCCCCGGTCTCGATCATCTCGGATAGCGCGGTCCGGCCGTCGGCGTCCTGATGACGCATGACTTGGATCATGGCGTCGACGTCCGCCGAAGCACGGTGGCCGCAAAAGTAGTAGCCGTCCTGGAGGAGCACATACCCGAGAGTGCGCCCGTCGAAGCCACGCCTGCGCCAGTCCACCTGCCGCATGGCGCAGCACCACCGAAGGCCTGCGGCTCCAGGCAGACGACGCTCGACCCAGGCGCGATCGAAACTGGAGTTCCACGCCACGATGAAGCTGGCGGACTGAAGCAACCGGGTCGCGCCGTCCTCATCGATCTCACGACCTGCCAGATCAGCGTCAGTCACACCGGTGAGCGCGGAGATGTCGGGGTGTAGCGGCTCGCCCGGATCCTCACGCCACTCGAACGCCTCGTCGAGCTCGGTGATGATGCCATCGGCGTCGTAGCGGAATCGGCGGATCGCGAGTTCGATCACCTTGCCCGTGTTTACGTCAAGTCCGGTGGTCTCGACGTCGATGCCTACGCCGACGTGCATACCGCGCCCGACGCCTTCGCCGGTCGGCCCTTCGCGCAGACGAAGCGGGCGGAGAACGCGCACGTCTCCTGCGTCGACCGCGTCACCGCAGCCGACCTCGGCATGGATGTTCATGTCTGTCTCCTCGGAAGCTGTGCGAAGCAGAGGGAGGGGTGACGCAAGCATCGGTAGCAGCGCGTCGGGCGACCGGGCGCGGTCCTGGCTACGTCATCCCGTGCAGGTCAGGCCTGGATGCCCATCTCGATGTCGACGGCGAAGCTGCGCGCGTGCGGCTTGGCGCAGTCGCGCTCCATGCGGCGGATGAGCTCGATGACGGGCTCGGGCACCAGAGCAACGACTGGCGGCGACGCGATGTGAACACCCTGCCGAATGTCGGCGAGGCCCGCCACATCGGGCCCGAATCGACCTGCAAGGCGCGTGCGCACCTCGGCGACGTCTCGTGCAAGGCTTGCGTGAAAGACCTGCGTCATTCGGTTGTCCCGCGTGTCCACGATCGTTGCGGTGTAGAGCCGGACGCGGGCCGCGCGCGCCGCCTTCTTGCGACCAGCCTTGCCGCGGCCGTCGCGACGCTCGCCGTAGATGTAGTCGAACTCGTGCTGGTCGAAGTCATCGTCGCTGCTGGCGAGAAGTGCATCTACGGCCGAGCGCTCGACGTTCAACCCGAGTCCCAAACCGTGAACGAGGATGCCGCGCATGCACTCTGCGCGACTTAGGCACGCATCGATCGCGGCCGCACCGTCGAACACGGCACGCGGCGCGAACATCCAAACCATAGGGTCATGCTCCACCGCCTCGCGCTGGAAGCGGGTGGCAGTCTCCGTCGCGACGAGTGCGACGCGGCCGATAGCACGGCGGGTCGTGATGACGATCTCATCGGTGGCACCGTCCTCGTCGAGCGGATCGGGGAACAGCGCACCGATCCGCTTCGTGACGGGTGCAATGTCGTGCTCGGCGAGGCCTCCCAATACGGTCCTGGCATCGAGGCGCTCGGCTACAATCGCTTCCATGGGTCACTCCAACGCCGCCGATGGTCGTCTGTCGGGGTGGCGACGCCCGCCGACGCCAAGCAATATGGAACGGCACCGGAATAATACAATGGTTCGCGAATAATTGTAGCGTTACTGCAGCGGAAAGGATATTGCAGCATCTGCTTTGCAGGTGGGCGGAGCCCGCATAGAACATGAGGAGTGGAAAAAATGCATGCCCTGCAGGTAATGAGCGCGCTGGCGCAGGTGAGCCGGTTCGAAGCCTTCCGGGCCCTCGTCGAGGCGCTGCCAGACGGCATGGCGTCCAGCGACATCGCCGCGGCGATAGGCACCACGCCCAACACGATGTCGGCTCATTTGGCGATCCTTGCGAGAGCGGGCCTAGTCACCTCCGAGAAGATCGGTCGGACGGTTATATACAGAGCGGAGGCCAGACAGGTGGAGGAACTCAGCGAGTTCCTAGCCCATGCCTGCGAGCGTGGACGGAACGCCCGCGGCGGAGCGAAAGCCGAATAGGCGTCGCGAAGCGGGCGCAATCCCAGGGACAGTCTTAGCTGCCCATCGATACGGCAGGACCTTGCAATTACGATGCGACGCGTGGATCATCACGTCGGTTGACGGACAGACGTTGCCGGAACCGGGGGCGGTGATGACATTGGGACGTTCTGCAATCAGCTTTGGTTGCCTATCCCTCCTCGTCGGTTGCGCGGGTGTCCCGCAACTTTATAGACCGAGCGCCGACAAACCCACGACAACGCTCGCACCGAAGGTCGATGATATCGTCCATCAGATCGCCTGCGAGCTGCGCGACGCTAGCCGCACACATCTCAAGGGGCGGAATTACCTGGTGACGTTGCTGCTCACGCTACAGGTGGACGACACTCTGCATCTGACCCCTTCACTTTCCTTCATCAATCCACTGGCGACCGCGGGCACAAACTCAACGGTCCTCGAAGCACTGGATGTCGGTGGGGAGCGTAGGCGCACATTTACCACCACTATGCTCCTCGAGACCAAGGAGTTCCTGAAGGGTTCGGTTGATGCCTCGATCGAGGCTGGAACGGCGTCCCCCTCCTGCAATGGGAAGAAGCTCTACAATCTGTCCGGCGAACTCGGATTGCGAGACATCGTCCGTGACGGCGTGGCTTCGTATCTGGTTCGTTACGGTGACCTCGAGGTTCACCCGGACATAGAGGCGAACAAGACACTGTTCGGGTCGACCGTCCAGTTCGCGGTCAACCGGACGGTCACCGCCCTAGGTCCCGTCTGGACCATGACGACTTTCAAGGGTCCCGGCGGCAGCGCTGGCCTCGTGAACGGAAAGCGACTGGGCACAGACACGCTGATCGTCACCTTCGCGCTTCAATCCAACGATCCAGCCGCCATCGAGACCGCCTTGCAGGCGGTCCGCAGCCGTCAGGAAGCTCGTGACCGCAACGCCGAGCGATACCAGGGGCTTGCCGCCGCGAACCTGATTGCCGAACAGCGGGAGACAGATGCGAGGGAAACCCTGGCCCGCCAAACCCGACTGTTGGGTGGAGGCAGAAAATCCTCAGCGGAACGGTTGGCGGCCGAACTCGCGACCACAGAAGCGCAACAGGCGCGCCAACGATTGGACACCGCGCGAGAGGAACTGGATCGTGCGAACGACGAACTCGAGAGAGCTCGGGCTGAAGCGAGGATCGTCTCCGAACGGAACGAGCGATCATCGGCAGCGGCCGCGCTGGCGGGACAGTCCCTCCTCAACACGATGATCCTGCAGAACCTCAACATCCAGCCACGATGACCTGGTAAGCCGGATGCGCCGTCATGCTCATGCGTTTCGAACCTCGGGGCGAGGGTAGTAGCACGCGATACAGCGGCTCCACCGCGCCGCTGCCGTTCAAAAAGACAACGCCACTTGTCATCCTCGACGCCCGTTGCGCCGATGCGGCCCGCGATATCGCCGACGCACGAATTGTCACTCGTGCCCTCGGCGACGCCGACCCCTCCGTTCGCCGGCTAAGAGGCCGCGAATGATCGTCCTTCCCGATGCTCCGCTCTCGTGTGTCCGGCTCGAAAGCCATGAGATCGGCCCCTTGGTCCGTTTGGAAAATAGGGGTGAAACTCCGACCGAAGGGGCCGTCTGAAAGGACTCACCGAAAGCATTGTCCTACATAGAACAGAACAAATACATCGTCGCCGAAGGAGTCGCAACGATGTTCTACATCGACGCAGAGGCGCTGGTCGCCATGGCCGCCGTGATCGGCAGCCTTTCATCTCTCGTCTGGTCCATCCGGAGAAGTCCGGGCAGTGCCGATGGCGGGTCAGACATGCGCGGCCGATCGTTCGCTGATCACGCAAGGCTGGGCGATCGTCGAGAGGATCGTGGCGATCTGACACGCGCCGGCTGACGAGGGTCAGCGCGCGAGCAGCTTCGCCTTTTGCTGATCGAACTCGGCCTGCGTCAACAGCCCGTCAGCCTTCAATTTTCCCAGCTTCGCGAGTTCGTCGGCCATCGACGGAGGTAGCGGATTCGCGACCGACACTATCGCCCGCGCCGCGACCTGCGCGACGACTACTTCGTCCAACGCTGGCCGATATGCACGCGGGACGGTCAGTTTCATGGGCTTCCCCGCACGCATCACGTCCATCGCATAGGTCGGTTGTTTCGCAGCCCTGGCGGTTGCGTCGAGAAAATCGTCCCCACCCTTGAACTTCTTCTGGGCGATCGCCGTGATCACGTCTCCGACCTGCACACCCGCTTGCGCGGCTGGCGACCCCTCCTGCACCGAAGTCACGCGCATATTGGCCGCCTTCCCCAAAGGTGCCGGCTCGAGTCCAACACCGAGGAAGACGTGGTTTGGAAAAGTCGTCCCGCGAGGCAGCTTGCCGCCA
>DASVUT010000348.1:0-2234 GCA_036386955.1 Sphingomonas sp.
CCGTTGAAGCCCGAAAGCCCGTATCCGCGCGTCAAGGCATTGCGCGACACAATGCGCGAAGGCGGCATCCCGGACACGACGCCGATCGTGATGGCGGGCGGCGTCTGGTATTTGCGCGACTGGAACGACTGGATCGACAATCCCGAACTGGGGTCGATCATGTTTCAATATGGCACACGTCCGTTGCTGACCCGCGAAAGCCCGATCCCCGAAGGCTGGAAGAACAAGCTGACCCAGATCGAGGAAGGCGAGGTGCTGTTGCACCGTTTCTCGCCGACGGGCTTTTACTCGAGCGCGGTGCGCAACCCGTTCCTGCGCTCGCTGGAAGCGCGGTCGGAACGCCAGATCGCGTTCTCGACACAGGAAGCGGGCGATCACGTCTTCCAGCTCGACGTGGGGGTAAAGGGCAAGAATTTCTGGGTCACGCGCGGCGACCTGCTGCGCGCGCGCGAATGGTTCGGGCTGGGCTACACCGACGCGCTCAAGACCCCCGACAACACCCTCGTCTTCGTCTCCGGTCAGGAAAAGGCGGAGATCCGCAAGGATCAGGCGGACTGCATGGGCTGCCTCTCGCAATGCCTGTTCTCGAGCTGGGCAGATACCGAGACCAACTCCACCGGGCGCCTCGCCGACCCGCGATCCTTCTGCATCCAGAAGACGCTGCAGGACATCGCGCATGGCGGCGATACCGACGCGAACCTGATGTTCGCGGGCCATGCGGCGTATAACTTCAAGCGCGATCCCTTCTATTCGAACGGCTTCGTGCCGTCGGTGAAGCAGCTGGTGGACCGCATCCTGACGGGAGATTGAGGGAACATCGCGCGGGGCTCGCTCGCTTGCTCTTGCGTAACAGGAGAGCAAGCGCATGGCCGAACGGTTGTTGATCGATCCCCAGTCCATTCTCGACAATGTCGGCGACCGACAGGTCGAATTCACCGCGCGAGGTGATGGCGAACCCTATCAGTTCGCGGTCCGCTATGACGTGCTGGAGGCGCTGTCGGGCAGCGTGCCGGACACCGACGCACCGGCGCTGTTCCGCCAGCATCAGGCGGCGATTGAAGCAATGGCCCCGCGGGCGCTAAGCCGAGCCGATGGCACGGACCTGGTGGTGATCACCGAGAACGACATGGGGTGACGCAAGTCCTCCCCGGAACGGGGAGGGGGACCACGAAGTGATGGAGGGGCCCCACGCCGGCGACGACTGGAACATCGGCAGACGTGGGACCCCTCCGTCGCTCCGCGCCACCTCCCCGTGCGGCGAGGAGTTAGGTCACACCCACCCCTCCAGCACCTGATCGGGCGGGCGGTGCCTGACGCCGACACGCCGGCGCTGTTCCGCCAGCATCAAGCGGCGGTGGAGGAGCTGGCCCCGCGTGCGCCGGGTCGTGTCGATGGCACGGACCGGGTGGTGATCACCGAGAATGACATGGGGTGACGCAAATCCTCCCCGGAACGGGGAGGGGGACCACGAAGTGGTGGAGGGGTCCCACACCGGCGACGGGCGGAACATCGGCAGACGTGGGACCCCTCCGTCGCTCCGCGCCACCTCCCCGTGCGGCGAGGAGTTAGGTCACACCCACCCCTCCAGCACCTGATCGGGCGGACGGTGGCCGTCGGCCCACATGCGGATGTTCTGGATGACCTTTTCGCCGCTCGCGACGCGGCCTTCATAGGTCGCCGATCCCATGTGCGGCGTCATGACGACGTTGGGGAGCGCCAGCAGCCGCGGGTCGATCGCGGGTTCGTGCCGCCACACGTCGAGCCCCGCGCCCGCCAGCCGCCCTGCCTCCAATGCATCGACCAGCGCGTCTTCGTCGACGATCCCGCCGCGGCTGGCATTAATGAGATAGACGTGTGGGCGCAGCAGCCCCAGCCGCCGCCGGTCGAGCAGGTTCTCGCTATCGGCATTGCGCGGGGTGTGGATGGTGACGATGTCGACGGCGCGGAGCAGGTCATCGAGATCGGCGTGCCACGTCGCGGCGAGCTGCGCCTCCAGCACGGCGGGCAAGCGGTGGCGATTATGGTAATGGATCGACAGACCGAACGCGCGCGCCCGCGCCGCCACGGCCTGACCGATCCGGCCCATGCCGACGATCCCCAGCGCCTTGCCGCCGATGCGGTGACCGAGCATCCCGCCCGGGCTCCACCCGCGCCATTCGCCCGACCGGACCAGCTTCTCGCCCTCCGCCAGACGCCTGGGCACCGACACGATCAGCGCCATGGTCATGTCGGCC
>DASVUT010000349.1:0-3087 GCA_036386955.1 Sphingomonas sp.
CGCTCCAGTTCTTACCGTAGTCACTGCTTGAGAACGTATATGCGCCGCTGCGGTGGCGGTCCCACCCGCGCCATTCGCGCTTCTCTAGAATATCACCGATACCAGCCGATAGCTGATCAAGGATCGACTGTCCCATGTAGAAGGTCGGCCAAACGCCGTTCGTACCCTGCCAAACATGACTTAGCTCGTGAATGAGCGTGGCAACTTTATCTGGCCGGTCCAAGGTCGAGACATAACCCGCCGGCCAGCATATCTGATAAACGAACCGACCTCTCGGGATGCCGAGGCCTGCCAGTGTCACGGCTGTGTTGCCGATAGCCATGTCGGTAATGAAGATGTCCCGGTAAGGGATGCTATCCGCGTAAACCGATCGCGCAACCGCCATCTCGTAAGCGTTAAGCAGGCGTCGATTGGTCATGTCATTCCCCAAGCCCTCGCGTAACGCACCGCCACATGAAGCGGTCCAGCATGTGAGTTGGACTTTTACATAGTCATGACCACGGGCATAGACGCACGCGATGACAGACCTCACGCCCCCCGTCGCCGCCACCCGGCCGCACTCGTTCACCGCGCATGGGCAGACCATCGAGGACCCGTGGGCTTGGCTGAAGGACCCGAACTATCCCGACGTGAACGATCCCGAGGTCCTGGCCTATCTGGAGGCGGAGAACCGGTATTTCGAAGGGGTGATGGCGCCGCTTGCACCGCTGGTCGAGACGATATTCCAGGAGATGAAGGGGCGGATGAAAGAGGATGAATCCTCCGTGCCGCAAAAGGACGGCGAATGGCTGTACTGGACCGCGTACGAAACCGGCGGGCAGTATCGGAAGTGGTGGCGGAGGCCCGTCGCGGGCGGCGACGACGAGCTTTTGCTCGACGAGCCGGCGCTGGCGGCGGGGAAGGAGTATTTCCGGCTGGGGGCGTTCGCGGTGTCGAACGACGGGACCAAGCTGGCCTATGCGATCGACGATTCCGGGGCCGAGCGGTTCGAGGTGCGGGTCAAGGACTTGGCTAGCGGCGAGCATCTGCCCGAGGTGATCCCGGGCATGTTGTCGGACATCGTGTGGACCGCCGACGATAGCGGGTTCCTGTATGGTGTCGCGAACGAGCAGTGGCGGACGGACAATGCGCGGTTGCACCGGCTGGGGACGCCGGTGTCGCAGGATATCGAGCTGTTGCGCGAGGCCGATGAGGGCTTTCGCGTGAGCGTTGGCGAGACGAGCTCGCGCAACTGGATCGTGATCGAGACGAGCGACCATGTGACCAGCGAAGTGCGGCTGGTGCCCGCGAACGACCCGACGGCCGAGCCGATCCTGGTCGCGGCGCGGCTGCCGGGGCGCGAATATGATGTCGATGAGCATGACGGCACGCTCTTCATCCACACCAACGACACCGATCCGCAGTTCCGGCTGTGCACCGCGCCGATCGAAGCGCCGGGGGAGTGGACCGAGTTGATCGCGCCCGATCCGCAATTCTACATGACGAGTGTGGCGTGTTTCGCGGGATTCTTCGTGATCGAAGGGCGCGAGGCCGGGATCGATCGCATCGCCATCCACCGCTACGACCAGCCGACGGTGGGCGAGCGGATCGCGTTTCCCGAGGCGGTGCATGTGGCGGGGCTGGGCGACAATCCGGAGTATGACATGCCCGTGCTGCGGCTGGGCTATGAGTCGATGGTGACGCCGGGGACGGTGTATGATTACGACACGCGCACCAAGGCGCTGAGCGTGCTGAAGGTGCAGGAGATCCCATCGGGCTATGACGGGGCGAAGTACCGGACCGAGCGGCTGCACATCGCGGCGCGGGATGGCACCGCGATCCCGGTTTCGATCGTGTACCCTGCGGGGCGGGAGCCCAAGGACGGCGAAGGGGGCGGGCCGCTGTACCTCTACAGCTATGGCGCGTACGGCCATGCGATCGCGCCAGGCTTCTCGACCGGGCGGCTGAGCCTGCTCGACCGGGGTTTCGCCTATGCCATCGCGCATATCCGCGGCGGCGACGATCTGGGCCAGCAATGGTATCTGGACGGCAAGCTGGACAAGCGCGAGAATACCTTCACCGACTTCGTCGATGTCGCGCGCGGGCTGATCGATCTGGGGTGGACTGAGGCCGGGCGGATCGCGATCGCGGGGCGATCGGCGGGCGGCGAGCTGATGGGGGCGGTGGTGAACTCCGATCCCGAACTATGGGGCGCGGTGATCGCCGATGTGCCGTTCGTCGACGTGCTCAACACGATGATGGACGCCGAACTGCCGCTGACGCCGGGCGAATGGCCCGAATGGGGCAATCCGATCGAGGACGCGGCGGCGTTCGAACTGATCCGCGGGTATTCGCCGTACGACAATGTCCGCGCGCAGGCCTATCCGCCGATGTTCATTTCGGGCGGGCTGAACGATCCGCGCGTGACCTATTGGGAGCCGGCGAAATGGGCCGCGAAGCTGCGCGCCACCAAGACCGATGACAATGTGCTGGTGCTCAAGACCAATATGGGCGCTGGGCATGGCGGCAAATCGGGGCGGTTCGACAGCCTGCGCGAGGCGGCGGAGGAGCATGCGTTCGTGCTGTGGCAATTGGGGCTCGCGTGACGTTCGCGCTCGCCTTCACCGCGTCACCGGAGGACATCGACGAGCTGGGGCATGTCAACAATGCGGTCTGGGTGCGGTGGATCCAGGCGATCTCGGTGGCGCATTGGGAGGCGGTGGCACCGAACGAGCATCAGGCGACCTATATCTGGGTGATCACGCGCCACGAGATCGATTACCGCGGCAATGTGTCGGTGGGGGAGAGCGTGACGGGGGAGACCTGGGTCGTGGGGCTTCCCAAGGGCGCGCGGTTCCAGCGGGCGGTGCGGTTCACGGGTAGCGACGGGCGGGTGAAGGTGGAGGCGGTGTCGACCTGGGCGCTGCTCGATCGCGCGAGTGGGCGGTTGTTGAGGGTGACGGCGGAGGTCGCGGGGCCGTTTCTTACTTGATCCTCCCCGGGACGGGGAGGGGGACCGCGAAGCGGTGGAGGGGGCCCACGCTTGCGAAGGGTATTGCCCCGCGCAGACGTGGGACCCCTCCGGCGCTTCGCGCCACCTCCCCGTCC
>DASVUT010000350.1:0-2999 GCA_036386955.1 Sphingomonas sp.
GCGCGGAACGCGGCGACCTTGGGCTTGTCCCACGTCACGATATACGGGTGCGTCGGGTTGCGATCGAAGAAGTCCTGGTGCGACGCTTCGGCGGGAAAGAATAGCCCCTGCTCGATCCGCGTCGTCAACGGTGCCTTGAACGCGCGCGCGGCCCCGATCTGCTGCATGTACGCGCGTGCGACCTGCGCCTGGCGCGGCGACTGCGGAAAGATCGCGGAGCGATAGCTGGGGCCGCGATCGGGGCCCTGTCCGCCGACCTGCGTCGGATCATGCGCGACCGAGAAGAAGACGCGCAGCAAGGTCGCATAGCTGACCTTGGCTGGGTCATAGGTGACGCGGATCGCCTCGGCATGGCGCGTCGTCTCGGTGGAGACTTGCGCATAGGTGGCGGTCTCGCGCGTGCCGCCCGCATATCCCGACACCACGTTCGTCACGCCTTTGACGCGCGCGAACACCGCCTCCATGCCCCAGAAACAGCCGCCGGCGAACACCGCCACCTGCGCACCTGAGGCCGCCGGCACATCGACCTTGGCGGCGGGAAGCGGCACCGCGCGTTCGGCGGCGGCCGGCTGCAGCACGACGATCGCACCGACAAGCCCCAAGGCCACGATGCCGCCGACGCGCTTCATCAGCGGATGGCCGCGATCTGCTGGGGGGCCGCGAGCGGCTGGACCGCCTCGGCGGGCTGCAGGGCGATCACGCCGAGGACACCGGCCACGAACCCGCCGGCGAACCGGAGGAAGAAGCTGGACTTGAGCAGATTGACCATCATCATGACCTCGAGATACGTTTTCCCCGGCATCGCGGATGCAGAGGGCGGCACCGATCCGAAATCGTATCGATCCACCGCGTCCGCAATGTCCGGTATAGAAACGGTCGATTAACGCGCAGTGGCCGATCGGTTCACCCGACTGTCAGGTGAGCGCCCGCGTCGCCGCCTGGATGCGCGTGCACGCCTCGCGCAGCAGGCTTTCCGACGTCGCATAGCTGATCCGCATCGCAGGCGAGAGCCCGAAGGCCGAACCCTGCACCGCCGCGACGCGCGCCTCGTCGAGGAGGTACCCGACATAGGCATCGTCGCTGTCGATGACGCGCCCGGCGGGCGTCGTGCGACCGATCACGCCCGCGATCGACGGGTATACGTAAAAGGCCCCGTCCGGCGTCGGGCAGTGCACGCCCGGCGTGTCGTTGAGCATCGCGACGACCAGGTTCCGGCGACGCTCGAACGCGGCGTTGCGTTCGGCCAGGAACGACTGGTCGCCGCACAGCGCGGCTACCGCAGCGGCCTGTGCGATCGAACACGGGTTGGAGGTCGATTGCGACTGCAGCTTGGCCATCGCCTTGATCAGCCATGCCGCCCCACCCGCGAACCCGATCCGCCACCCGGTCATGGCATAGGCCTTTGAACAGCCATTCACGCTCAGCGTCCGGTCGAACAGCTCGGGACAAACCTGCGCGATCGTGGCGAAGGCGAAATCGCCATAGGTGATGTGTTCGTACATGTCGTCGGCGAACACCCACAGATGCGGGTGGCGCGCGATCACCGCGCCCAGCGCCCGCAGCTCGGCGGCGGTGTAGGCCGCGCCGGTCGGGTTGGAGGGTGAGTTCAGGATCACCCATTTCGAGCGCGGCGTGATCGCGGCGTCGAGCGCTTCGGGGGTCAGCTTATACCCCTGCTCGGCACCCGCCGGTACGATCACCGGCGTTCCCCCTGCGAACTGGACGACGTCGGGATAGCTGACCCAATAGGGCGCGGGGATCACCACCTCGTCGCCCGGATCGAGCGTCGCGACCATGGCGTTGAACAGCGTGTGCTTGCCGCCGACGTTCACACTGATCTGATCGGGGGCATAGGTCAGCGCGTTGTCGCGCGCGAACTTGGCGACGATCGCCTCCTTCAACTCGGGCGTGCCGTCGACATTGGTGTATTTGGTCCGCCCGTCGCGGATCGCGCGGATCGCGGCCTCCTTGACATGGTCGGGCGTGTCGAAATCGGGCTCGCCCGCGCCCAGCCCGATTACATCGACGCCGGCGCGCTTCAGTTCCATGACGCGCGACGTGATCGCCAGCGTCGGCGACGGGCTGATCCGGGCAAGCGCGGCGGATGGATGCATGGCGTGGTTCCCCTCAGGGCAGCGGGCTATACCGCAAGCCGTGCGGGCATCAATCCGCGCACCGCATTGCCAAGCAGGAAGCCGTCCGCGAGGTCGCCCTGCGTCAGATCGCCCTCGACCGCCTCGCCGCGCGCGAGGAGATCGGCGCGCAGGATACCGGGCAGCAGCCCCGCCGACAGGCGCGGCGTGACCAGCCGATCGCCGCGCCGCACGAACAGCGACGTGAAGCTCCCCTCGGTCAGCCGCCCGTCGGGTCCCTCGAAGACGACCTCGTCCATTCCTGCCTCTGTTCGCGCGCGGTCATAGAAGTCGCGCGCGCTCGTCTTGTGCACCAGGCGCAGGTCGGACGGATCGACAGGCAACGGTACCACGGCGACACGAAGCTCGCCCGCCGTTACCGGCATCGCCCCCACCTCAATCGCGATTGCTCCGCTGGGGCTCAGCAGCAGTCGGACACGGCGGGGCTCGCGCAGCCGAAAGGTCGCGGCCTGCAACTCGTTGCGCGTGTCATGCCGGTTGCACGCAAAGCCCAACGCCGCCGCGCTCGCGGATAGCCGAACCAGATGCGCCTCCAGCCGCAACAGGCCCTCGTCGGGATCGAAGGCCATCGTCTCGATCAGGTCGAACGCGGGCGTGCCGTCACCGACGAACGCGCCCTTGGCCAGGCATTCGTCCCATTCGGCCGCGGAGTCGGAGTCGGCTACGATCCCCGATCCCAAGCCGAGCGTCGCGAGATCGCCCTCGATCAGCAGTGTGCGGATCGCCACGTTGAACGCGGCGTCCCCGCCCGCGTCGATCCGCCCGATCGCGCCGGTATAGGGCCCGCGCGCGTTACCCTCGATCGCTGCGATGACCTCGGTCGCGCGACGCTTTGGCGCGCCGGTG
>DASVUT010000351.1:0-2846 GCA_036386955.1 Sphingomonas sp.
TTCCTGTCGTTGACCTTGTTCGCAATGGGCTTCGTCTATGGGCCGCTGGGCGCGTGGCTGCCGGGGCTGTTCCCGGCGCGGGTGCGCTACACCGGCGCGTCGATCGCGTTCAATGTCGCCGGCGTGATCGGCGGCGGGCTGACGCCGCTGGTGGCGCAGGGCCTGGCGATGCGGCACGGTCTGGCGGCGGTTGGATGGTATCTGAGCGCGGCGGCGGGTATCAGCCTGGTCGCGCTGCTGACGATGCGGACCCGAGCGGAGGCGGTGCCGCGCTAAAGATCGGTCGGTTCGTACACGGTCAAGCCGGGGGCGCCCGGCGCGACCCGGCGCTGGGCGAGCGCGTCGAGCAGCCCGGTCGCGTCGCGGTGACCCGATGCCCAGCGCGCGGCGACCGATTGCGGGGAGAAGTCCATCGCCTTGCCCGCGACCTCCATCTCCTGATCGCGGTAAGCAAGGCGGACCAATGTCACGGCGGCGGGATCGCCCGTGGGGGCGAGCGGCGGGGCGGCGGCATAGGCTTCGCGCCAGCGTTCCCTGCTGCGCCGCGATTGGGCGGCGAACATCAGGTCCTGCATGCGCTGAATGCCCTCCCCAAGCGAATGCGGCGGTGCGCCGTTCAGGGGCAAAAGGTCCACCGCGATGCACAAAGTGGTCGCGGCGGGCGGGGCGGCGAGGACCGGATCGAGCGGGAGATTGGCGGACAGGCCGCCATCGACCAGCATTCGCCCGTCGACCATGATCGGCGTAAAACCGGGGAGCAGCGCGGTGCTGGCGCGCAGATGGTCGGCGCGAACGGCTGTGCTGGTCGTATCGAAAACATGCTCGTCGCCGGTCTCCACATCGACGGCCAAGGCACTGAAGCGGATCGCGCCGGTGTTGAGCAGGTCGAAGTCGACATGGGTGCCAAGCGTCGTCGTCAGCGGGGACGTATCGTACAGGCTGGAGGCACCCGCGGCAGGATCCGGCAGCCACCAGGAGCCGAGCGGGCCGATCGGCGCGAAGAAGCCGGGCCGCCCGCCGACGAGCGTCGCGAGCGCGGCGGCGGTCCGGCGCGTTTCCTCATCGGGCTGCGGCCACCAGCCTGAGTCGCCTGGGCGCCACAGGTCGCGCAAGCGCTCAATCCGGCGATCGGCGGGGTTGCCCGCGATCAGCGCGCCGTTGACCGCACCGATGGAGGTCCCGACGATCCAATCGGGGATGCAGCCGCGCTCGTGCAGCGCCTGATAGACGCCCGCGTGGTAGGCACCCAGCGCGTTGCCGCCGCCGAGCACGAGGGCGACGTGCGTATGCGGGTTGTCGGACAGGGCGGGATCAAGGGGCATCAGGGCTTCCTGCGGGGGCGGCACGGTGCGTCAACGCGTGAGGTCCACAGGGGGTGCGTCGATGCGTCAGCCTGGGGTCTGCCGCAAGATCGTCAGCCTGGCCTTGCCGTGGGTGCGGGTCGCATCGACGGTGAAGCCGGCGAGATCGATCGCTTCAGCCTTGGCGGTTTCGATGCTGACCCAGGTGGCCGGGCCGATCCAGCCGAGCCGGGCGAGCTTGTCGAGCGCGACAACGCCCGCGCCGGTGCCATAGGGTGGGTCCATCATCACCACGTCGAGCGGCTGCGGTGCGGGGCCGAGCGACAGGACCGAGGTGGCGCGGACATCGCCCTTGGCACCGAAGGTCGCCAGATTGGCCTTGAGCACGTCGAGCGCGGCGCGATCCTGTTCGACGAAGATGCAGGTCGCCGCACCGCGCGACAGCGCCTCGATTCCGAGCGCGCCCGAGCCGGCGAACAGATCGGCGACCGCCAGCCCCTCGAACGTGCCCAGACGGCTGGTCAGCATCGAGAAGAGGGCTTCGCGCGTGCGGTCCGCGGTTGGGCGGGTGGCGTCACCTTTTGGCGCGGCGAGCGGACGACCGCGCCATTGGCCGGCGATGACGCGCATCAACGCTTACCCCGGGTTGTGCCCTTTGGACCGGCGGGGGGCTTGCCGCGCGGGGGATGGCCGCGCCCGCCGGACGGGCCCTTGCCGCCGCGAGGCGGAGTGGCGGAGGGGTTCGGGCGGGCGCGGGTATCGTTTGCGGTGCGCGGGGGGCGCTGATCGGGGGCGCGATCCTCCCGCGCGGCGCGTTCGCGGCGCGGGTCGCTGGCGGTCCGTGAGGGGCGGCCGGGGCTTGGCCGAGCATCGCGCGCCGGGGGGCGAGCGCGGTCGTCGCGAGATGGGGAGCGGGAGCGGTCATCGCGGGCCGGCGGGCGAGCGCGGTCGTCGCGGGCCGGTGGGCGAGTACGGTCGTCGCGCGGGGCCGTGGCACGAGGTGGCCGGGCGCGGCCCTGGTCGGAGCGCTCGGCGGGTTCGGCGCGTGGGCTGCGCGGCGCGCGTGGCTGATCGGCGCGCGGTGGACGGCTGTCGCTGTCGACGGCACGGAAACGACCGCGTGGGGACGCATCCTCGGCAGCTGCGGGGCGGCTGGGCCGTGTGCGGACGCCCCAGCCGGTCGCGGGTTTGGAGCGCGGTGCCGTCGCTGCGGGTGCGCGGACGGCGCGGGGGGCTGGTGCGGGTGCCGGGGCGGGGCGCGCGACCTTGGGCCGGGCCTCCACTTCGATGATGTTGGCGAGATCGGCACCCTTGCCCCGGCGTGGCCCGGCCAGCGTCTTGGCAAAGGCGACCAGATCGTGCTGCTTGACCTCTCCGACCTCACCCGGCGGGAGATCGCCGAGCACGAAGGGACCGTAGCGCGTGCGGATCAGGCGGCCGACCTGAAGCCCGAGATGTTCGAGCACGCGGCGGACCTCACGGTTCTTGCCCTCGGTCAGGGTTAGTTCGATCCAGGTGTTGGCGCCGGTGCGGCGTTCAAGATTG
>DASVUT010000352.1:0-7596 GCA_036386955.1 Sphingomonas sp.
GCCCGGCGATGTCGTGCTGATCGGCAATGGTCGGTACGAGGGCGATCCCAAGGCGACCGGCCCCGACACCGCGCTCCTGTCGATCGACGTGTCGGGTCGTCCGGACGCGTGGATCACGTGGAAGGCGCGGCCCGGTCACAAGCCCGAACTTCATCCGCGGCAATGGTCCGGAATCGAGATCCACGGATCGTACCACGTGATCGAAGGGCTGACGCTGATCGGCGGCAACGACGAAGTTTCGCTGATCGAGGCCATCGAGGCGGCCAAGAAGAACCCCAAGCTCGCGCGTTACAACACCAACGGCATCTTCGTGGAGGGCCGCCGCAACGCGCCGTCGGCCAAACCGCACCATGTGACCATCCGGGGCAACAGCGTGTCCAAGATGCCCGGCGGCGGCATCGTCGCGATCGAGGCCGATCACATCACGATCGAGGACAACCAGGTCTTCGAGAACGCCTGGTACATGGAATATGGCGGCTCCGGCATCACTTTCCTGAACAACTGGCAGTTCGACGACGCACCGGGTTATCACATCATCGTCCGCCGCAACCGCGTCTGGAACAACAAGACGATGGTGCCGTGGAACACCACCGGCAAGCTCAGCGACGGCAACGGCATCCTGCTCGACGTGACCGATCAGACGGCGGCCGGCGGCGCGACCAACCCCAATGGCGATGCGGTCGTCTCGGTGGACAAGCCCGCTGCCGCCAAACCCAAACGCCCGATCTGGACCGCCCGCGCGCTGATCGCGAACAATCTGAGCGCGTTCAACGGCGGATCTGGCATCCACACCTTTCGCACCTCGCATGTCGATATCGTTCACAACACGACCTACTGGAACGGCTCGGTGGTGAATTACGAGGAGCTGTTCGCCAACCGCTCCACCGACATCGTCATCCTCAACAACATCATCGTGCCCAGGCCCGGCGGGCGCGTGACGTCGAACAATCGCAACACCGCCGTGCGCTGGGACTACAACCTCTACCCGGTCGCGCAGAGCGTCGTATCCGGGCCCAACGACATCGTCGCCGACCCGCGCTTCATCCTGATCGACCGCGATCTGCGCCGCGCGAACTTCGGCGTGGCGCGGAACAGCCCCGCGCGCGGATCGGCGACCAGCGAACTCGCGCAGCCGACCGACCTGCGCGGCGTCCGGCGATCTCCGCGCGGCGGGGTCCGCGGCGCGATCGTCGGATCCTGACCGCTTGCAACGCCGCGTCCGCCTGGGCACTGACTGAGCAACTGGAGCGGCCATGCGCATCACCTCGATAACCCCCTATGTCATGGCCGCGGGCGCGCCGGGCGAAACGGCCTGGTCCGCCAAGGGGATGAGCTCGGCGGGCAGCCGCTGCTGGTGCTTCGTGCGCGTCGAGACCGACGAAGGCGTGCATGGCATCGGGGAGGGGAGCGGGTGGCCGCTCGTCGTCGCCGCCGCCATTGCCGATCTGTCGGCGGTGTTGATCGGCGAGGACGCGCGCAACATCGACGCGCTGTGGCACCGCATGTTCACCGCGCAGATGGGGCACGGCCAGACCGGCGTGATCGGCGCCGGCGCGATCGGCGCGATCGACATGGCCCTGTGGGATCTGAACGCGAAGGCGCTGGGCGTCCCCGTCTGGCGGATGCTCGGCGGCCGCTTCCGCGACCGGATCCGCACCTATGTGCACGCAAGCTCCGTGGAGACCGCGCGGATCGCCGTGGCGCAAGGGTTCACCGCGCTCAAGGCCGGCAACGTCGTCGACGCGGTGGACAAGATCGCCGCGATCCGCGAGGCAGTCGGCCCGTCGGTCGACCTCGCCGTCGACCTGCACGGCCCCCCGTGGATGACCGCGCCCGACGCGATCCGCACCGCACGCCGGCTGGAGCCGTTCGACCTGCTGTTCCTCGAAGAGCCCGTTCCCCCTGAGGACATCGAGGGCCTGCGCCGGGTGCGCGCCGCGACGACGCTGCCGCTGGCGGCGGGCGAGCGTGCGTCCCTGCTATGGGGCTATCGCACGCTGATCACGCAAGGGCTGGTCGACATCGTCCAGCCCGACACCGGCCGCGTCGGCGGCATCACGCAATTGCGCAAGATCGCCGCCCTTGCTGAGGCGCACTTCGTCCAGGTCGCTCCGCATTCTGGAACGCTCGGCCCGGTCGCCGAGTTCGCCGCGATCCATTTCCTCGCGTCGATCCCCAATGGGCTGATCCATGAGCGGTTCCTGAAGGATTGGGACGGCCGCGAGCGCGTACTGACGCATTCGCTGGGAATCGAGGACGGGCACATGATCGTGCCCGACCGCCCCGGGCTCGGCACCGACCTCAACCTCGACGAGATCGCGCTACACCCCGCCGGCCCGAACATCGCGACGGGCAACGCCCGCTACCTCGCGTCCTACGAGCCGGGTACGAGCGACGAACGCACCTATGTCCAGCCGCGTCGCGGAAGGGCGGCGTTCTTCGGTGATTAGCCGACGCTGCTTCGCTCCCGGTCACGCCTTGGAGGCGAGGTTAGTGACGTTGCGGCGCTCTCGCATCCCGAATACCACCGGCGTGCTGCAAAGGGCGAAGGCGCGCATGCGGGTGGCTGGGACGAATGTTGATGCGAGTAGGCGACGGCTAGATCTGGTGGAAAGCGGACATAAAGCGTACTGCTCTAACGCTGCCTCATGCCTCCAAATCTTCCTCTCGTCCGTGCCGCTATATGCCTCTTGGTTCTGCTGAGCCCTGTCGGCGCACCTTTGATTGGGGCGATGATTAGCTACTGCCCGCCTGATCCAGCGATCGTGCCAAGCGGCCCGTTCGCGATGGACATGTCGTATTGTGGCGTAAGCCGACCCGTGGAGCATCTTTACCAGCACGCTTTGATGCTCTCGTTCCTTCCGGCGGTGGTCGTAGGACCCATCATTGGCGTGATCGTTACCGGGCTTTGGTGGTTGGCGGCACTTAGCAGTGCGGCAGGCTGCCTGTGGCAATTGGGGCGTGCAACCGCTTCGGCAACGATTCACCGAACATGACCGAAGGTCCGCAACTGGGCGTAAGCCGACATCGTACGATCCGCTGTCCTACAAGCCTGATCCCGTGCAAGCGCGTGGGTTCGACTCGTTCCGTGCCGCTAATCGCTCTTTCAACCTGTGGAGAACCGTCGTGCCAGCCAGCGTCCACGCGCCCGTCCGATCGGTGTGCCGATAGCGTGACCCAAGTGTGACCTTTGGGGCGGCCATATACCCTCACGCCAGCTTCGATCAGGTTGGAATGCGCGGCTTATCCGCGAGCTGCGATTGTACTCTCGGGCACCGCCATGACCGCCATCGCCGCGCCCTCTATGCCTATGTCGAGCGTCAGCACGGCCCCCGCGAGCCCATCCGGATCGGGCCGGGTCAGGCGCTCGCCCATCGACGTGACGAATAGCCGGTCGAGCCCGGGCCCGCCGAACGCGGGGCGGGTCGGGTTCTCGATCGGCAGGGCGATCGTGCGGTCGAGACGGCCGTCTGGGGCGAAGCGGTAGAGTTCGCCGCCGCCGACACCGGCGCTCCAGTATCCGCCGTCCGCATCGACAGCCGCGCCGTCGGGGCGGCCGGCAAGGTCGTCGAACCGGGCAAACAGGCTTGCCCCGGCCAGCGTCCGGCCGTCGTAATCGCAATGCCACACCGTCTGCACCGACGGGTGCGAGTCCGACCAGTAGAGCGTTCCCCCGTCCGGCGAAAAGGCGAGCCCGTTCAGCGTCCAGAAGCCCTCGGCCAGACAGGTCCACCCGCCCGCATCCAGCCGCAGCAGCCGCCCTTCGCGCGCCGCGCCGAAGCGGCTGTTGCGCATCGTGCTGATGATCAGCCGCCCTTGCGGGTCCACGCAAGCGTCGTTGAACCGGTGTTCGGCCGGATGATCCGCCGGCGCGTCAATCCGCCGCCAGTCGGCCCCGTCGATCGTGCCGTGGAGCAGATGCGATTCGAGCGCGACGACGACGCCCGTGTCCGCGACGACGACCGCCGACGCCATCTCGTCGAACACGGCGCATGTCGCCGCGCCCGTCGCCACATCGTGCCGCCACAGCCGGTTGGACCAGATGTCGACGCTGTACAGCCGCTGATCGCGCGCCGACCAGCACGCCGATTCACCCACGCGGGCGCGAACCGGACCCACCGGCCGCGCGGTCATGCGCGCCGAACCGGTGCCACCCGCTCGGCGAAGATCTTGCCGGGGTTGAGAATGCCGGTGGGGTCGAGCGCCGCCTTGATCGCCGCCATCACACCGACCGCATCGTCGCCCAGTTCGTCGATCAGCTTTTCGCGCTTGCCAAGGCCGATGCCATGCTCGCCGGTGCAGGTGCCCTCCATCCCCAGCGCCCGGTCGACCAGGCGGTCGTTGAAGGCGTGGACATGCGCGATCTCCACCGGGTCGTTCGGATCGACGGTGATCATCACATGGAAATTGCCGTCGCCGACATGACCGACGATCGGCGCGGTCAGCCCGCTATCGTCGATGTCCGCCTGCGTCGCGACGATGCAATCGGCCAGCCGCGAGATCGGCACGCACACATCGGTCACCATCAGCGCGCATCCGGGGCGCAGCGCCTGCGCCGCGAAATAGGCGTGATGCCGCGCGGTCCACAGCGTGTTGCGCTCCTCGGTGCGCGTGCTCCAGGCGAAGTCGCCGCCGCCATGTTCGACCGCCAGCATCCCCACCAGCTCGGCCTGTTCGCGCACCGCTGCGTCGGACCCGTGAAACTCGAAGAACAATGTCGGCTGCTCGGCCAGCTCAGTCCCACTGTAAGCATTGCACGCGCGCACCATCGCGGCGTCGAGCAGCTCGATCCTCGCCATCGGCACGCCCAGCTGCATTGTCTGCACGACGCAATCGACCGCGCCCTGGAGCGTCGCGAACCCGCACACCGCCGCCGCTTCGGCTTCCGGGCGGCCGTGCAGCTTCAGCGTGATCGCGGTGATTATGCCCAGCGTGCCTTCGGACCCGATGAACAACCGCGTGAGATCATAGCCGGCCGACGACTTGCGCGCCCGCCCCGAGGTCTGGATGACACGCCCGTCCGACAGCACGACCTGCAACGACAGGATGTTGTCGCGCATCGTGCCGTATCGCACCGCCGTCGTGCCCGACGCGCGGGTCGCGGCCATCCCGCCAAGAGTCGCGTTCGCGCCGGGATCGATCGGGAAGAACAGCCCCAGGTCACGCAACTGCGCGTTCAGCGCCTCCCGCGTGACGCCAGCTTCCACGACACAGTCGAGATCGCCCGGATGGATCGCCAGGATCCTGTCCATCTGCGACAGGTTGATGCTGACGCCGCCCTCGGCCGCGGCGACGCCGCCCTCCAGCGACGATCCGGCACCAAACGCGATCACCGGGATGCGATGCTCCGCGCAGGTGCGCACCGCGAACGCGACCTCCTCCACATCGGCGGGGAACACGACAGCATCGGGCAGCATGGCGGCGTGAAAGCCTTCGCCGCGTCCATGCTGCGCCCGCACGGCATCGCCGCGCGACATCCTCGAACCAAAGCGTTCCGCGAGCAGCGCGAACGGATCGGCGGGGGCCAGCGTTACCGCGATGGTCGTCATGCTGTCACCTTGGAATCTGGGCATCACGGCCTCTGTCGATATCGATCTGGAACGGAACCACGGGCGTGTCGTCGGGCCCGAAAAGATTGACGACGGGCGAATTGGCCCAGGCGTAACGCACATGGGTCGTCGATGCCTCGCCCGCACCCGCAACTACGACATCAGAGCCCTCGACGCGGGCATCGGCGAACGCGCAGCCGGTCGGCGAGCACAGCTCGAACCCGATCGCCCGGTCCGACGACAAGGTTCGCAGGCCGCCGCGGCTGAACAAAATGACCACCGCATCGCCGCGCCGGACGGCACGGATCGGCTGCGGCCCGTCCTGTACCGCATCGCCGTAAGCGATCCGCTGCATCGCCCGCGCGATCCGCTGGCCCACCACCTTCTTTTGCGCGGGATGGATGTCCCAGCGATCGCCCGCGTCGATCGACACCACCAGTGCGCTGTGCGGGTCGGCCGCGACGGCGCGGCGCTGCACCTCGCGCAGCTCCGCCCAGTCGGACCGCGTGGGTGCCGCCGCCATCGGCCCGAACGCCGAAAGCTGAACGACGACGAAGGGGAGCGCCGGATCGCCGAAATGATCGCGCCAGTCGCGCATCAGTGCCGGCAGCAGCCGCTTGTAATCGCCCGGGTCGGCGACGTTGCTTTCGCCCTGATACCAGATCGCGCCCTTGAACGTGAGTGGGGTCAGCGGCGCGATCATGCCATTGTACAAGGTGCCGAGCCCGCGGCCGCCCTGCCAGGGCGTTCGCGGCACCAGTGGCAGATCGGGCATCCGCCGCGCCACCCGGTATCGCCAATCGGGCGTCAGTGGCCGCGTCGCTCCGCTCGCCTCGCGCCAGGCGCAGCCGGTCGGGCAAATGCGCGTCCGCCAGTCCGATCCCATATCGAGCAATCGGACCGCGATGACATTGGTGCCCGCGCGCAGCACTCCGCGCGGAACAGGGTAGGGGCCGGCGATCCCGCCCTCGCGCGCGCCGATCCGGCGCCCGTTGATCCACAGCGTCGCATCCTGCCCCAGCGTGCCGAGATCGAGCGCGTCGATGCGCGCGGCACTGGCGGCGTCGAGCATCGCGGCATGACGATACCAGATCGCGCCCGAGAAATAGCCGCCCATGCTCTCACGCGTCGAGTTTCGCTGCCCCGGCAATTGCGCCCAATCCCATGCGGCATCGTCGAGCTTCGGCTCCGCCCAGGCGTCGGCCTTGGGATCGATCGTCCGCCACCAGCGCGCGACATGCGCCTGCCACGCGGCGCGGCCCATTTCGGGCGACGCCGCGAACGCCTCGAGCGCCGCCACGCGCTCGCCATAAGGCGGTAGCCGGCGCAGCGCCGCCGGGCTCAGCCACGATTGCACGGGCGTGCCGCCCAGCGAGGAGCGGACCAGCCCGATGGTGACGCCCGTCCGCGCCTTGAGCTGCAGCGCCATATAGTAACAGACCGCCGATGTGTCGCCGAGCGTGTCGGGTGCCGCGATGATCCAGCGCAGCCTGTCCTTCAGCCTGTCGCGCGGCAGCGATGGCTGATCGAGCGGGATGGTGGTGAAGCGGATCGCGGGGTCGGCGGGCGTCTTCAATTGGTTCGACGCGTCGGTGGCATAGCGGGTCAGGTACGACATGTTCGACTGGCCCCCGCACAGGAACACGTCGCCCATCATCACGTCATCGATCGCGCTGGTCCGCCCCGCCGCATCGCTGACGGATAGCCGAAACGGCCCCCCAGCCGCCATTGCCGGGATCGTCGCCGACCAGTCGCCGCGCGTGTCGGCACGAACGGTCGCCTTCTGCCCGTCGATTTCGACGGTGACAGGCTGCCCCGCCGGTGCGGTGCCGCGCAACCGGATCGGCTTGTCGCGTTGCAGGACCATGTGATCCGCGAACAGCGCGTCGAAGCGCGGCATCGCCTGTGCGCTGGCCGGCATGGCAAGGGCGAGCGATAGGAGCATCATCGACTTCACGGCTGCGGCACCTGTCCAAAGGGGGCCGCCGCGACCCTGTCATCGCTGGGTGGCGGCGTCGTCTGACCCCAGCGCGTCGGCGTCCGCGTC
>DASVUT010000353.1:0-5791 GCA_036386955.1 Sphingomonas sp.
CGGCATAACCATGCGCGATCAGTTCCTCGTCGGCGGTATAGTCGCCCACCACCATCCCGCGAAACCGCCATTCGCCGCGCAGCAGGTCGGTCAGCAGCCACTTCGACCCGCTGGACGGCACCCCGTCGAGATCGTTGAACGCCGACATCAATGTGGCGACGTCGGCATCGACGCACGCCTGGAACGGCGCCAGATGGACCTCGTGGAGCGTCGCCGGGCTGATCTCGGTATAATTGTAATCCATGCCGCCCGACACCGCGCCATAAGCGGCGAAATGCTTGGCGCAGGCCGCGACACGTGTCGCATCGCGCAACGATGCGCCCTGGAACCCGCGCACCCGCGCCTTGGCCAGCGCGATGCCCAGATACGGGTCCTCCCCCGATCCTTCGGCGACGCGGCCCCAACGCTGGTCGCGCGCGACATCGACCATGGGCGCGAAGGTCCAGTGCACGCCAAGCGCGGTCGACTCCAGCGCCGCAGCCCGAGCGGTGCGCTCCGCCAGGTCGGGATCGAACGCGCACGCCTCCGCGATCGGCAGCGGATAGGCGGTGCGCAAGCCATGGATCACGTCGCCGGCAAAGATCAGCGGGATCTTCAGCCGGGTCTGCATCGCCGCGTCCTGCGCCGCCTTGGCACCGGCATAGCCGACGCCGTTGAACAACATGCCGACCGCGCCCGTCCTGATCCGCGCCAGTTGCTCGGTCGCGCCGCCGCTGGCGAGACCGGGGTTGAACGGCACGCCGATGGGGCGGATCTGATCGGAAAAGCACGATAACTGCCCGGCCTTTTCCGCCGGCGTCATTCGCGCGATCAGCCCGGCGACGCGGTCCGACTGGCTCCAGCCGGGTGCCGAACCAAGCGAGAGCCCGGCGATCACGGCCCCGGATTTCAGCACGCCGCGACGATCGATGCTCTGGGTCAAGCCGCCTCTCCTGTTTGCCCGATCGCTACGCGTGAGGGGCGGGCAGGGCAAGCGCGGCTAGGCGGAGGCGAGCTTCATCAGCACGATACCCGCGACGATCAGCACCGCGGCTGCCATCCGCATCGCGCTGACGCTTTCGCCCAGCACCAGGACGCCGACGATGAACGCGCCCACCGCGCCGATCCCGGTCCACACCATGTAAGCCGTGCCCAGCGGAAGCGACTTCATGGCAATCGACAACAGGCCAAAGCTGGCGAACATCGCCGCGAACGTGCCGATCGTCGGCCACAGCTTGGTAAAGCCGTCCGATTGTTTCATTCCATAGGCCCACACGATCTCGAGCAGGCCGGCGATGGTCAGGAGGATCCAGGGCATGCGAGTGATGTCGGTCCGCCCGGTGCGGAGGTCAACAATCCTCGTTGGGTCATTTATCCTCCCCCCGTAAACGGGGGAGGAGCGCGCTCAAAGCAAAGCCCCCTGCGCCCCAGGCTGGTGCGACCGCCGCGTCTCCACCCGCGCGGCCTTCTTGGTCGGGCTGATCAGCGGGGGCAGGGCAGGGCGAGTTCGGCCAGCGTCACGATCTGCAGTCCAGGGAAGCGGCCAAACTCGGTTTCAACGGTCGGATGCGACGCGGCCTCGTCGCGCATGCCCTTCGTCGGCAGCGATTTGGTGATGAACAGGCCGAACCGGTGGCCGTCGCGCTCCATCACCCGGCCCAAATCGCGGACCATGGTCGGGTTGACGATGTTGCCCGCCTTGACGCTGATCACGCCGGTCTCGACGCGGCCGCCCCCTTTTGCATCTGCGCCGCCCAGATGGTTGAACCAGCCATCCACCCCCTTGTCCCCGCCCTTCTTGTCGCGCGGAAAGCCGCCAACGTGCCAGCACACCCATTGCTGGAACTGGTGCGGATCGTCGCGCGCCAGCCGCTCGGCCGAGGCGAGATCGCGCGGCACGCCGATCGTGTCGAACGCGATACCCTCATAACCGGCGCGCATCCGGTCCTCGATCATCCCGATCGCCAGATGCGTCACGTCGATCCCGGTCCACACCCGCCCCAGCTTCTGCGCCGCATCCACCGCCGTCCCGCACCCGCAGAACGGATCGAGCACCCGGTCGCCGGGGTTCGACGAGGCCGCGATGATGCGTTCGAGGAGAGCACGGGGCTTCTGCGTGGGATAACCGAGGCGTTCCTTGGCCATCATGTTCAGCGGAGGTATGTCGACCCAAACGTCGCCCACGGCGCGTCCTCCAGCCCCTTCGTCTTCATACCGTATCAACCTTGGCCATCCGCCATCATCCGGCAGGTATATGCGGCCGTCCGCGAACATGGTGTCGAGCTTCTCCACGGTTGTCATCCAGTGACGACCGATGGCGGTGACGTCGAAACCCTTCCATGCCGCCCCGCTGCGACCGTTGCGCGTACCTGGTGCCGTAAGCTCGCCATGGGTGTAGCGCCGTCCCCTGGCATCCGACATCCGGTAATGCCGCGCGCGGTGGTCTTCATCCATGGCAACGTAGGCGCGGTTCCAATTCCACTTGCTGGATCTGGTGTAGCAGAGAATTGTGTCGTGGACCGGTCCCCATCGCTTTGCGGACGAGTGTGTGCCGGTTCGTTTCCAGATGACTTCGTTGAGCATGTGTTCAGGCCCGAACACCGCATCCAACACGAGCTTCAGGTAATGCGACGCCGTGGGATCGCAGTGCAGGTACAGGCTGCCCGTCGGCTTGAGCACCCGGTGCAGCTCCACCAGCCGCACCGCCATCATTGCCAGATACGCCATCAGCGCATTCTCGCCGAGCGCGCGGTGCATCGCGTCCATCATCACGTGGAGCGGGCGATTGGTGCCCGCGGCGATATCCATCAGCGCGTCCTTGGCGCTGTCTCCCCACGTCCAGGTATCGTCGAAAGCCTCGATGCTCGCATCCGCACCCGCGCCCGACGCCGCCTTGAACAGGACATTGTAACCCGCGTTGGAATTGAACGGCGGGTCGAGATAGATCAGGTCGACGCTGGCATCGGCGACATGCGTGCGCAGCACGTCGAGATTGTCGCCATAGTATAGCTGATTGTCGGGCTGGTTTCGCACGGGTGCAGAATGCACCGAAATCCGCGCCGGGGGTGCGGATGCGCATCCGTTTCGTAGTTGAAACTGGAGGCGTCGCCAGAGCCACGGCGGGGCAGGCGCCAAGGGTCTGCCCCGCCGCTCGCGTGTCAGTTCAGCGCCTTGGCCAGGAAAGCGTCCGCCTTGGCGAGCATGTCGGTGCGCACGGCGGTGTCGCACAACTGGTGGTCGATGTCGGGATACACGACCAGTTCGCTCGTCTTGTTTGCCCCGCGCAACTTCTTGTCCATCGCGCGGGCCTGCGCGACCCCGACATTGATGTCCTTCGTGCCGTGGAACATCAGCACCGGCGCACGGAACTTGGCAGCATGTCTCGCGGGACTGCCTTCCTCCAGATGCGGACCGTCGCCGATATAGTTCCGGGCAAGCGTCGTGTTGGTGAAGCCCTTCTTCTCGTCGCGCAACATGCCCAGATCCGTGACCGGTGCGATGGCGACGATGGCTTTGAACAGGTCGGGGTCGACGACCTGGCTCTGCAGCGCGGCATAGCCCCCATAAGACCAGCCGACGATCGCCATCTTCTTGGCGTCCGCGATTCCTTCTGAAATCAGCCAGCGGCCGGCGTCATCAACATCGCCGATGGCGGTCTTCCAGGATCGAAAGCCGTTCTGCTGGAACCATTCCTGCCCGAACCCCGACGATCCGCGGTAATTAGGCTGAATCACGGCATAGCCGCGATTGGCGAAGAATTGCGCCAACCAGTCGAAGCCCCATTCATCCCGCGCCGCGGGCCCGCCATGCGGCATGACGATCGCGGGCAGGCCCTTCGTCGCGCCGCCGGGCGGCATCGTCAAATAGGCCGGAATCGCGGTTCCATCGGCCGCCTTGTACGACACCGACTGCACCTTCGCCAGCGTGACCCCCGACAGTTCGGGACGGTCCTGACCCAGCGGAACGAGGCTCTTCTTGACTTGATTGTAGAGGTAATATCGACCCGGATCGGTGTCGCTGGCAGCGTGGATCAGGTGCACAGTCTCATCCGCGCTGGAATCGACGACGCGGATCAGCGGCAATTTGGACAAGGCTTTCGATAGGCCCGTCACCAGCTTCTCGTAGTTTGCGTCGAAATACTCGACCTGCGGCTTGTCGGTGACATATCGCGCACCCACAATCCGCCCGGCACGGCCGACCCGCACAATGCCGTCGATGTCGACCTGCGGGTGCGCGAACGCCAATTCGCGTTTCATGCTGCCGTCGAGCGCGACCCTGTACAGCACATCGCGGCCATCTGTGTCCGCGAGCGCGTAAGCGACATTGGCCTGGCCATCGACTGCGAGCGGGAAGAGCCCCTGATCATTGACCGCGGAGTAGGTCGAGAACGGCTTCCAATCGCGACTATTCGCCGGGCGGTACATGAACTCAGTGACGCCGCGCGTTTCGGCCTCCAAGCGGACGCTGTCCAGGCCCATGATCCGGATGGTACCGCGACCATCGCCCAAATAGCGGGTTGCGCGGGGATGAGCACCCTCGACGTGATCGACTTTGCCCGTGCGCGTATCGAGCAGATCGACCCCCAAGCCGTCTGCCATGCCACCCGCACGCATTCCGTCGGCCCGCGAGGGCA
Source organism: Sphingomonas sp. (assembly GCA_036386955.1). Classification (GTDB taxonomy): domain Bacteria; phylum Pseudomonadota; class Alphaproteobacteria; order Sphingomonadales; family Sphingomonadaceae; genus Sphingomonas. Next base: position 4,613 of record DASVUT010000353.1, read on the forward strand.
GGTAGTTGCGCGCGAGCAAAACCTGATCGGTCTTGCCATCGCGCCAATCGACGACATATCCGTCGCTCTGTTGAACTAAATTCTGCGTGCGCTCACGCGCGCCAAGCGCAATCGCGTTGTTGCCGTCGGGATCCAGCGCGACCAATCGCTGATAAGCTAGGAAAGGGCCGCTGGCATAGTTGGTGACGCCGTACAGGGTGCACACCAGGCGGAGGTCGGACGCCCAGTTGCAACCGGTCATCGCGAATGGCTTCCCGTCGATGACGTTCACCGGCTTCATGGACCCGGTTTTCACATCGAGCACTTGAACGACGGTTGATTGCTGCGGCCCAGGTTGCACGAACGCGATCTTGGTGCCGTCGGGCGACAGGCTGGCGTCGATCACGCGCTCACGCGCGCCGAACGCCGCCGCCGCTTGTGCCGCGTCCAGCTTCACCTGGGCGTGCGCGCTCACGGTCGCGCCAAGCACAGCCAACGCGGCGGTCGTGGTCAACATCTTCGCAATCATTTCCAATCCCCCAAACAATTCCCGGTGGTCGCCAATCGCGCACCGCTTCGCAAGCGCGCACCCACAGACCTTCGCCTCAACCTCCGCCGTTCGCCGCCAGCGCCGCCAGCAGCAGCAGCGCCACGATGTTCGTGATCTTGATCATCGGGTTCACCGCGGGCCCCGCGGTATCCTTGTACGGATCGCCGACCGTGTCGCCCGTCACCGCCGCCTTGTGCGCCTCCGATCCCTTGCCGCCGTGATGGCCGTCCTCGATGTACTTCTTGGCATTGTCCCACGCACCGCCGCCGCTGGTCATCGAGATCGCGACGAACAGCCCCGACACGATCACCCCCAGCAACAACGCACCCAGCGCCGCGAACGCGTTCGCCCGCCCCGACACCGCCAGGATGGCGTAATAGACCGCGATCGGGGCCAGCACCGGCAGCAGCGATGGCAGGATCATCTCGCGGATTGCCGCACGGGTAACCAGGTCGACCGTGCGGGCGTAATCGGGGCGGCTGGTGTCGGCCATGATGCCGGGGTTGTTGCGGAACTGATCGCGGACATCCTCCACCACCGCGCCCGCCGCCCGGCCGACCGCGGTCATCCCGAACGCCCCGAACAGATAGGGCAGCAGCGCGCCCAGCAGCAGCCCGACGATGACATAAGGGTTGGACAGCGAGAAATCG
>DASVUT010000354.1:0-5206 GCA_036386955.1 Sphingomonas sp.
CCTCACATCTCCGACATCGCCGTGGCATCGTGGGACGGCCAGGGGGCGGAGGCGCTGCTCGATCGGTTATACGCGATGGCGGGTGCCTCCTTCGCCGACAAGATGTTCTTCAAGCCCACCAACCGCGACGTGTTTGTCGCGCTTTACCGGCCACTCCTGCCGATCATCGATCCGCGTCTCGTGCTGTTCGCGCTGGGCACGGATGGCGCGTTGCAGGGGTTCCTCTTCGGCCTGCCCGACGGCGATACCGCTATCCTGAAGACCTATGCCAGCATGCGGCCCGGCATCGGACATTGTCTGGCGCACCGCTTTCACGCGCTCGCGCGCAATCTCGGCTTCACGCACGTCGTGCACGCGCTGATGCACGAGGCCAACGTCTCGCTCGAACGCAGCAGGCAGCACCAGGGCACCGTGTTTCGCCGCTACGCGCTGTACGGCCTGCGCTGGTGAACATCCTCGATGCGTTCGCGGCGCGCGTGATCGAACATCCCGATCGCATCGCGATCGTCGATGGAGGCGGACGCGCGACGAGCTACCATGCGCTCGACGCGCGTGCGGCCGCGCTTGCGGCCGCTTGGACCGCGCGAGGGTTGATGCCCGGCGACCGCGTCCTGCTGGCGTTGCGGGTCGATGCAGACCTTTACGCCGCCCTTGCTGCCCTGTGGCGCATCGGTGCCGCCGCCGTATTTCCCGAACCCGCTTTGGGGCTCGCCGGTCTGCGCCACGCGGTTGCGGCGACGCAGCCTCGCGCGCTGCTGACGAATGGCGCCTACCGCCTGCTGCCCTGGATCGTGCCTGCGGTGCGCCGCATCCCGCTCCGCCTGCCACTGGAAATGCACGCCGGGACCTGCCCCACCGTCGATCTGCCGGACGACACGCCCGCGCTGCTGTCCTTCACCAGCGGGTCCACCGGCATGCCCAAGACGATCAGCCGCTCGCACGGCTTCCTTCGCGCGCAGGACGCCGCTGTGGCACCGCTGCTCGCGCGCGACCGGGTGGACGTCGATCTGGTCGCCTTTCCCGTGTTCGTGATCGCCAATCTGGGCCGAGGGATCACCTCGGTGCTCCCGAACTGGCGTCTTTCGCGCCCGCTCGCCGCCGATCCGCGCGCCATCCGACGCCACGCCGCGCGGGCCCGCGTCACGCGGCTGTTGCTCAGCCCCGCTCTTGCCGATCTGATGGTCGATCATCTGCCTGAGGGTGTGGATACGCTGTTCGTGGGTGGCGGCCCGGTGTTTCCCGATCTGCTCGATCGATTAAGGGCCCGGGCACCATCGCTTCGCATCGTCGCCGTCTACGGGTCCACCGAAGCCGAACCGATCGCACATCTGGACTGGGACGAGGCCGATGCCGCGGATCGCAAGGCCATGCGCGGCGGCGCGGGCTTGCTGGCCGGGGCCGTGGCTCGGAGGGCACGGGTCCGGATCGCCGACGAGGAAATACTCGTCGCCGGCGACCATGTGGTTCCGGGGTATCTCGATCCGTCACGAGACAGCACCACCAAGGTGCGCGACGCCGACGGCGTGGTGTGGCACCGCACGGGCGACGCGGGCTACCTCGATGACCGTCACCGCCTTTGGCTGCTCGGCCGGCATGAAGCCCGCGTCGGCACGCTGCGGCCCTTTCCCGTCGAAAACGCCGCGCGATCCTGGCCCGGCGTCCGCCGCGCCGCGCTGGCCGGTATGAGCGGTCGCGCGGTGCTGGCGATCGAGGGCGATGCGGCGCATCTGCCGATCTGGCGGGCGCGGTTCGCGGAGCTCGGCGGGGCGGACGTGCGTCTCGTCCGCCGCCTGCCGCTCGACCGCCGTCACGGGTCGAAAGTCGATCTGCCCCGGCTGGTCGCGATGCTGCGCGCGCGGTAATGTGGGTCGGGGAAGCGATCAGGGGGTGAAATGATACGCAACTGGCTTCACGCGCTCGGCCGCGATCTGGAGGCACCGCTCGCCGCGCGCCGTTTCGGCAGCGGCTGGTTCGCGGGGTTCTTCGCGATGTTGCTCGCGGTCCTCGCCCTGTGCCTTGTCGCGTCGCTGCGGTGGCCCGCTTGGTTCGCGACACCCGAACTTGAACGCGTGCGTGAATGGTCCAGCTTTCGCGCCGCCGTCCACCTGATCCTGCTCGGCAGCTACGCCCTGGCGCTGCTCAGCCTGATGTTGCGCCCGCGCAAGGCGATCGGCGCCGCCGCACTCGCCATCGCGCTCGCCGCAACACTTCTGGGCGGTGCCGAAGTCCAACCCCGCGAAGCACGCGACTGGGGCTTGTTCTTCGGGGTGGACTTCTTTGCGGTGAACATGATCGCCACCGGCCTCATGTTCGCGCCGCTCGAGCGGATGTTTCCCCGCCGCGCGGACCAGCGGCTGTTCCGTGTCGAATGGCGCGAGGACCTGTTCTACTTCCTGGTCAGCTCGATGCTGGTCCAGCTCCTGACCTTCCTGGCGCTCGCACCATCGACATTCGTGATGGCCAGGACGGGCGGCTTCGCGGAATTTCGCGCGGCGGTCGCGAACCAGCCATGGGCGCTCCAGTTTCTGGAGGCCATGCTGCTGACCGACCTGGCGCAATATTGGTTTCACCGGCTCTTCCACCGTGTACCCTTCCTGTGGGGTTTCCACGCGGTCCATCATTCCGCGAAGTCGATGGATTGGCTCGCGGGTGCGCGGATGCATTTCGTCGAGATCATCTTGCTGCGCGGGGTGACATCGCTCCCGCTGCTGACGCTCGGCTTCGCGCCGTCGGTGATGCAGGCCTATGTGGGGTTCGTGTACATCTATTCGTCGCTCGTGCACGCGAACCTGCGCGGCGATCTCGACCTGCTCGGCCGGTTCTTCGTCATACCACGCTTTCACCACTGGCACCACGCGATCGAACCCGAAGCGGTGGACAAGAACTTCGCGATCCATTTTCCGTGGCTGGACCGGCTGTTCGGGACACATCTGCTCCCGCCGCGTGCCTGGCCGCAAGGCTATGGCGTGCCTGAACACGTTCCCCAAGGCTACCGGGCGCAAGCGATCTATCCGTTCACGCGCTCCGGCAACGCATGATCCGGTTCTGATCGTTCGAACGCGGTTCGCATTCGATCGCGCGCGCGACAGGCGGCTTCGCCCATACCCTCAAGCGCGACTACGTCCGCGTGAGCCCCACTGCGGACGCGCAGACCGTCATCGAGCAACTGCCCAGCTGGTTGGCCCACTACAGCGACGCGCATCCGCACCGTGCTCTGGGCTATCGCTCACCCCACGAGTATGTCGCGCAAACCAGCGAGGCTCCGTCAGGCCTTTAGGGGGCAGCAACAGGTTGTGAACGTCGGCGTGGAAGGAGGCGAACTTCCGTAGCGTCTTCATCCGCCTGAACCTCAGCATCGCTCGCTCCCGTCGTCGCAACGGCAGATGCGACTCCTCCACCCGGTTATGGCCCCAACGGCGCGAAAGCGATTTGCCTCGACGCGGCGACCAGGGCCGGGGGGCTCGAACCCTGAGGCTGGCGCGCCTCCCGGCCGCGCGATAGACCCCGCGCGATGACGGACTCCTCCTATCGCATGCGGCTGCGCGCGTTTCAGGCGATGCGCGGCGATTTGCCCGACGCCGGCTTCATCGCCGATCTGGAGTTCCTCGAGAACCGCGATCTCGACCTGTCGATCCGGCTGGGTGCCATGCTCGCGTTCAACGCGCTCATGATCACCATCGGCACCCATCCGATCTCCGCCTCGCCGGGCGCGCCGCTCAGCCTCGATGCCGCGCGGCAGCCGGTGCTGACGATCGCCAGCCTGGTCGGCATCGCGCCGTTGATCGCCTCCAGCTATTTCTGCCTGCGCGCGCTGCTGCTGGGCGAGGAGTTCGACCGCGAAGGCCTGGAGGAGGAGTGCGCACTGCGTCAGCGGCTGTTCGCCGCGTTCGTGCGGTCCATCGACGCGCAAGGCCGGCTTCTCCGCAGCGCGGTGCGCTGGACCCTGGCGGGCGGAGGCGCGACCCTGCTTCTGTGGGGCTTGATCCTGGCAACCAAGATGCGCTGACAATGGCGCGCGCCGACCCGACCCGCTTCAAGCCGGTCCCGCCGCTCGCCCCCGTTCACCCCGCATAGGGTGCCGCGGAGTCGCGGGGCGGCACCGCGCCGCTGCGCTGGATAACCCAGCCGGCCAGTCGGTGCCCCGCCGCCGCCGCTTCGTGCACGTCCTCGCCCGCAAGCCGAGCATGAAGGTAGCCGGCGTTGAATGCGTCGCCCGCGCCTGTCGTGTCGCGCGGCTGGAGCCGCTGCGCCGGCGCGACGATCGCGCCGCCGGTGAGCAGGCACCCTTTCGCCCCCAGCTTGACCACGACCTCCTCGGCACCAAGCCCGCGCCAATGCGCCTCGATCGCCGCCGCGTCGCCGCTTCCCGACAGCGCCGCCTCGTCATCGGCGGTGGGCAGGCCGATCGTGGCACAGGCGATCGCCGCATCGCGCCACCGCGATGCCTCCGCCCGGTTGCGCCACAGCCGCGGCCGGTAATTGCCGTCGAACGCCACGCGCCCGCCCCGCGCACGGCACCGCCGCGCCACCTCCAGCAGCGCGCCGCGCCCTTCGTCGGGAAGGATGGCCAGGCTGATGAGCGAGAGATACAGAAGGTCGGCGTCCTCCGCCTGCCGCATCACCGCCGCGGCTTGCGGCAGAGCGAAGAACCGCCGCGCCGCGCTGTTGTCCCGCCAATAGGTGAAGCTGCGCTCGCCCGCGGGATCGGTGCGGATCGCGTACAGGCCGGGCACCCGGTCGGGATCCGTCAGCACCAGCGACACGTCCAACCCCTCGTCGACCCATGCCTCTTTCAGCTCGGCGCTGAACGCGTCCTCCCCCAGCGCCGTGGCATAGGCGACCGCGTTGCCATAGCGCGCCAGGTGCACCGCCGTATTTACCGTGTCGCCGCCATAGCCCAGCCGCCATGCGCCATCCCCGCCCGTGGCGAGTTCCAGCATGCTCTCACCCACCGACACGATCCGCATCTTGCCTCCCCTTCGCCCTCCGCCCTTAGCCGCGGAGGCGACGAGCCCCAAGGCCATCCACCGGGTCGCGCATGCCGATCACATAATGGCTTGCACCCCCCAGCTTGTGCCCGCCGACCCGGGTGCAAGAACCCGTTGATCCAAGGAGCCCGGACGGGACCTTCAGGCCCGCCGGTAGTCGGCCGGACGGATGCCGTACCGCTTCGGCTTGTCGTACAGCGTGTCCCGGGTCTATCCGA
>DASVUT010000355.1:0-2397 GCA_036386955.1 Sphingomonas sp.
CGACGCCAATATCGAGCGCTTCTGCGACCTGCTTGATCGCATGACCGTCGAGACCCAGACTCGCTACCTGATCGTCACCCACAATGCGGTCACTATGAGCCGAATGCACCGCCTGTTCGGCGTCACCATGGTCGAAAAAGGCATCAGCCGCTTGGTCAGCGTTGACCTCGGCGGCGCCGAACGCCTCCTCGCTGCGGAGTAGTTTCTCACCTGCGCCAATCACCCAACCGATCACAGAAATCGCTATTGCGACTTATTCTCAAAAGCAGTAGCAGCCTCGGCAGACGCAAAAATGCGATACCAAGGGGCTTTGATGTTCATCCGTTCCGTTTCCACTGTCGCTCTCACGGTCGCCCTTGCCGCACCGGCCTTTGCCGCCGAATCAGCAGCCGCCGTGGATGTCGCGGCCGACACCGAAGCGGACGTCGATCAGGGCGCCATTGTGGTCACTGGCCAGCGCCTTGAATATGGCGCGCGCGAAACCTGCTCCGCCACCCGCACCTGCACCGACATCAAGGACGTGCCGCAATCGCTGTCGGTGATCTCCGAAAGCCAGATCGAGGACCAGGCGCTCCGCTCGATCGCCGACGTGTTGATGTACGTGCCCGGCACCAGCCCCGGCACCGGCGAGGGAAACCGCGACCAGATCACCCTTCGCGGCAACAACACCACCGCCGATTTCTTCGTCAACGGCATCCGCGACGACGTTCAATATTTCCGCGACCTCTACAATGCCGAGCGGATCGAGATCCTGCGCGGGCCGAACGCAATGATCTTCGGTCGCGGCGGCGGCGGCGGCGTGGTCAACCGCGTCACCAAGCGGCCGAGCGGCAACGGCTACCGCGAGTTCGCGGTGCAGGGCGACAGCGAAGGCGGATTCCGCCTCACTGGCGACGTCGACGTGCCGCTCGGCGGCGGCGGCGACGCGAGCCTTCGCTTGAACGGCGTCTACGAAAACGGCGAAAGCTTCCGCCGCCATGTCGAGCTTGAGCGCTACGGGATCAACCCCACCGCCGGCGTCACCCTAGGCGACACGCGGATCGACCTGTCCTACGAATATTTCCACGACCGCCGCACCGCCGACCGCGGCATCCCCGCAAACGGTGCGCGTCCGCTTCGCGGCTTCGACCGCACCTTCTTCGGCGACCCGGACAAGAGCTTCTCGGAAATCGACGCCCATGTCGCCAACATCGCCGTCCAGCACGATTTCGGCGGCGGGTGGACCCTGCGCAACCGGACGCAGTTCGCCGATTATGACAAATTCTACCAGAACATCTTCCCGAGCGACCTGATCGAGAGCACGAGCCGGGTCCGCCTCTCCGCCTACAGCACCGCCACAAAGCGGGAGAATCTGTTCAGCCAGACCGACCTCGTCTGGGATACAAAGCTCGCTGGCATCGACCAGACCCTGCTGTTCGGCTTCGAGATCGGGCGCCAGGAGACGCGCAATCGTCGCCTCACCGGCTTCTTCCGCGCCGCCAACGGGCAGTACACGCTGACGAATTTCGAAACGCCGCTCACCGCGCCGACGGTGAACGCCGACCTCCAGTTCCGCCCGAACGCCACCGACGCCGACAACCACAGTGAAGCGCATTCCTTCGCCGTGTACGCGCAGGACCAGATCCGCCTCAGCGACAACCTCGAACTGGTGCTCGGCCTGCGCTTCGACCGTTTCACCCTCGAGGTGGAGAATTTCCGCAACGGCCTCAGCTTCAAGCGCACCGACGAGCTCTTCTCGCCGCGCGCCGGGCTGATCTTCAAGCCGCTCGCGAACCTCAACCTCTACGCAAGCTACGCCCGCTCCTTTCTGCCGAGTTCCGGCGACCAGTTCGGCTCGCTCGACGTCACCACCTCCGCGCTGAAGCCAGAGCGGTTCGAGAATTTCGAAGTCGGCGCGAAGTGGTCGCCGACGCCGGGCCTCCTCGCCACTGCCGCGATCTATCAGCTCGACCGCACCAACACCCGCGCGCTTGATCCGGTGACCCAGCTCACCGTCCTGACCGGCGCCCAGCGCAGCCGCGGGCTTGAGATCGGGCTTGAGCGCAACATGACCGGCAAGTGGCAGATTTCCGGCGGCTATGCCTATCAGGAGGCGCAGATCCGCTCGCGCACCACCGCCTGCGATCCCGCCGCCGACAGCTGCCGCGTCCCGCTCGTCCCGCGTCACCAATTGTCGCTTTGGAACCGCTACAATGTCAGCAAGCGGCTCGGCGCCGGCCTCGGCATCATCGCCCGCTCCAAGTCGTTCGCCTCGATCAGCAACGACGTGGTTCTGCCGAGCTACGTGCGCGCCGACGCCGCCTTGTTCTTTGACGTCGGCAACGGCATCGAAGCGCAGGTCAATGTGGAGAACCTCTTTGGCAGCGACTATTTCGGCACCGCCCACAGCGACAACAA
>DASVUT010000356.1:0-2127 GCA_036386955.1 Sphingomonas sp.
TCCCGCCTTCGCGGGAGCACAAGGGAGAGGCCGCCCTCACGCCGCCAGGAACATCTCCTCCGGCAGCGCCATGATCGTGTCCGCGCCGCCTTCGATCTTGCGGCGCAGCGCGCCCGTTTCGGGGAGCACACGGTCCGCGAAGTAGCGCGCCGTCACCAGCTTGGCGTCGAGGAACGTCTGATCGCCCTCGCCCGCCGCCTTCAACCGCGCCGCCGCGACGGCCATGCGCAGCCACATCAGCCCCACCGCGACCAGGCCCATCAGGTGCATGTACGGCACCGCGCCCGCGCCGATATGGTTGGGGTTCTTCATGCCGTGCGCCATGAACCACATGGTCGCGGCCTGCAGGTCGCCGAGCGCCTTGCCCAGCTTCTCCGCGATCGCCTTGGTCTCCTCGACCTGCGCGCCGTCGGCGACCTCCTCGGTCACGATCTTGAACAGCGCCTGCACCGCGCGGCCGCCATTGCTCGCCAGCTTGCGCCCGACCAGGTCCATCGCCTGCACGCCGTTGGTGCCTTCGTAGATCATCGCGATCCGCGCATCGCGGACATATTGCTCCATGCCCCATTCGGCGATGTAGCCATGGCCGCCGTACACCTGCTGCGCGATCGTCGCGATCTCGTAACCCTTGTCGGTGCCCACGCCCTTGATGACCGGGGTCAGCAGCCCGATCAGGTCGGCGGCGGTCTGCCGGTCCTCCTCGGTTGGGGCCTGATGCTCCAGATCGACCTGCAACGCCCCCCAAAGGCACAGCGCCCGCAGCCCTTCGGTCCAGGCCTTGCCCTCCATCAGCATGCGGCGGACGTCGGGGTGAACGAACAGCGTGTCGGCCTTCTCGCCCGGCTCGGCGGGCCCCGTCAGCGCGCGCCCCTGCCGCCGGTCGCGCGCATAATGCACCGCGTTCTGGTACGCCGTCTCCGCGACGCCCAGCCCCTGCAGCCCCACGCCCAGGCGCGCTGCGTTCATCATGATGAACATCGCGGCCAGCCCCTTCATCTCCTCGCCAACCAGCCATCCGGTCGCCCCGTCATAGTTCATGACGCAGGTCGAATTGCCGTGAATGCCCATCTTGTGTTCGATCGATCCGCAAGAGACCGCGTTGCGCTCCCCCAGCGATCCGTCGTCATTGACCAGGACCTTGGGGACCACGAACAGGCTGATGCCCTTGCTGCTCTCGGGCGCGCCCGGGGTCTTGGCGAGCACCAGGTGGATGATGTTGTCGGTCAGGTCGTGCTCACCCGCCGAGATGAAGATCTTGGTGCCGGTGATGCTGTAGCTGCCGTCGGCATTGGGCTCGGCGCGGGTGCGGATCAGGCCCAGATCGGTGCCGCACTGCGGCTCGGTCAGGTTCATGGTCCCGCCCCATTCGCCCGACACCATGCGCGGCAGATACTTGGCCTGCTGCTCGGGCGACCCCTTCACCACCAGCGCGGCGATCGCCCCGTGCGCGAGTCCCGGATACATGGCGAACGCCATGTTGGCCGAGATCATATATTCCTGGAACGCCGTCGACACGACGTGCGGCATGCCCTGCCCGCCGAACGCCTCGGGCGCGGACAGCGTGCCCCAGCCCGATTCGACGAACCGTGCATAGGCCTCCTTGAACCCGGTCGGCGTGGTCACCGACCCATCGGGATGCCGCGTACAGCCCTCCTGATCGCCCGACAGGTTGATGGGGAACAGCACGTCGGCGACGAAGCGCCCGCCCTCCTCCAGCACGGCGTCGACCGTGTCAGGGGTGGCCGAGGCGAAGCCGGGGACGTTGGCGTGCGATGCGAGGCCGACGACGTGCTCCAGCACGAAACGGGTGTCGCGGATCGGGGGGGTGTATTGCGGCATGATCTATCCTTCGTCATGGGCGCGACCGGCTTCGAGCACGGTCACGAAATCGGTGAGTTCGGTGATGGCGGCGTCGATGTCGTGCTTCTGCGCCTCCAGCGCGGCGATTCGCTCGCGGCAGCGATCGGCCGTCACCGCCCGCTGAACGCGGCGGCCATCGCCGAGATCGTACAGATCGATCATCTCGCGTATCTCGCCAAGCGAGAAGCCGACGCGCTTGCCGCGCAGGATCCAGGCGAGGCGGGCGCGATCGCGGTGCGTGTAGATGCGCGTCGTGCCGCGGCGTTC
>DASVUT010000357.1:0-1630 GCA_036386955.1 Sphingomonas sp.
AGCCAGTGCGCGATCTCTCCGTCCGACCCATCGATCCTGAGCGCACGTCCGCCCACGCCCACTCGCTTGCCCTGCAACGCCGGCTCGACATTACGCACCGTCACCGGAAGCACGCCGCCGGCGCGGCTTTCCAGGATGCCAAAGCCGGCCGCGAACTTCACCAGCGGCGGGGCGGCGTCGGTGCGAACGTCCAGCGGGAAGCGCGCCGCATTCACCAGTGCGCGGCCGCTCTCGTCGGCGAGCCCGGCCGGCACCTCGACGCGTCCGGCTTGCGCGAAGGGCAGCGGTCCTGCGAACGACAGGTCCTCGATCGTACCCGCACGCTTTTGTTCGTCGCTGAAGCTCGGCGCGATGCTGACGCCGCCATCGAATGTCAGCCGCACCTTGGCGGCCTGCGCGGTAGGCACCGGCGCGGAAAACCGGACCCACGCCTTCTCGATCGGATTGCACCCCGCCTGTGGGTTGGTGCGCGAGCATTCGAAGCGCGCGGTGAAGGGCTTGCGGACGGTGAAGTCGAACCGTTGGTCGGCTCCCGCGGTGCGTCCTCCCGCCGCTGCGATGCCAGCGCCCCACACCAGCGCCATGTCGCGTCCGGGTGGCAGCGGCCGGCGGCACTTCAGCGCGACAACTCCGGCGAGTGCGCGCGCGCGGTCGCCGGCTGTCGCGGGTAGCGTGCTCGGCAGACCCGCCTGTTCGACGAAGCGGCTCGTCGGCCACCGATCGGTACCCAGTTCGGTGAGCAGCTTCGCGGAAACATCGGCCCCCAGCAGATCGACGGGCACGCGTTCACCGATGCCATCGACGGCGCAATAAGCGTGGTCCGCGACCGAGCCGCGCGTCGGCGGAAGGTTCGCCGCGACCAGGAATACCTGATCTTCCTCGATCGCGTCACCATCAGCGACCGGCAAGATCGCGCGCGCGACGGGACCGCCCGCGTCGACCGTGAAGGTGCGCTGTCCGCCCAGTTCGCTTCCCGCGACATCGCGCAAACCTTGCCGCACGTCGAACCGGCATGTCGTGCCGCCGGCCAAGGGCGCGGCGAAGTCGTACACCCAAGTGCGCTCGTCGACCCAGCGGCCCTGACCCGGACACGCCGTGGCGAAGGGTGCTGCGGCGCGGGGATCGCCCAAGGGCACCATCGCGCTCGAAAAGCGCATGGTGAACCGCTCGATGGTGCCGTTGCCCATCCCCGGTTGCGCGAACACGACCTGCGGGCCGGAATCGCCCGACGCCGCCAGCGGTGCCGCCGCCAGCATTAGCACCGCCCACCGGATCGCCCGCCGCATCGCCCTGTCGTCCCCTTCGCCCGGCGCAGACTAGGGGGGTGCGTCCCCACAATCCAGACGTGGAGCGCAGCATCTTTTCGGTTGCGCTTTGGTGTTGGGGCAGGCGAAGCTGCGGGCGGGGAATCGGGGCTGGGGCGTGGACGTGATCGACATCATCGACGTCGTCGCCCGCGAAACCATGTTGTTCGCCGCGGTCGGCCTGCTGATCGGCGGGATCGACGATCTGGTGATCGACGCGGTCTTCTTCACGCACCGCTTGGTGAACCGGTCGTCGGGCCGAATGGCGAAAGCCGATCTTCCTGCGCCCGAATGCCCGGGGCGGCTCGCGCTGTTCGTACCGGCCT
>DASVUT010000358.1:0-2900 GCA_036386955.1 Sphingomonas sp.
ACGATCTGGGTGCAGGATTTCGCCGGCAGCGTCGATACGCTGCTCGTGCCCATCCTAGCCTGGATCGCGGCGAACCAGCCCGACCTGTTCGAGCGCGCCGACCGCAAGCCGTTCACCTTCGAGTCCGAACTCCTCGACGCCGACACCTGCGACATTACCGTGACGATCGCGCTGACCGAGCTGGTGCGCGTCGAACAGCAGGCGCAGGGCCTGCGCGTCACGCACCTGCCCGAATCGATCGCCACGGACGCCTTCGCGGGCGTCCCGACGGGTACCAAGCTATGGGCCGGGCTGATCGAGGACGCGGCCGGCACGATCGAGATCGTCCCCGGCCCGTGAACGACTTCGCGCCGATCGAGCAACTCTGCCGCGACCTGCTGCTGCGCACCGCCGCGCCGGAGCGCGCGCGGCTTCTGCGCGCGATCGGACGCGATCTGCGCAAGAGCCAGGCAAGCCGCATCACGGCGCAGCGGGATCCCGAGGGCGCGGCGTTCGAACCTCGCCGCGCGAAAAGGGCGGGCAAGAAGCCGTCGATGCGCCAGCAGAAGATGTTCCGCAAACTGCGCCTGGCCAAGAACCTCAAGGCAGGCGGCAATGCCGACGAGCTGTGGGTCGGCTTCGCCGGCCGCGCATCGCGGATCGCCAGCGTCCACCAGGAGGGCCTTGCCGACGCGCCGGCCCCCGGTCAGCGCAAGGTCCGCTACGCCCGTCGTGTGTTGCTGGGGCTGACCGAGTCAGAGCGCCAGCGCATCCTGGAGATGATCCTCACTCAGGTAACGAGATAGCTGGCGCTCATGGCCAACCGCGCCTGTTCTCAGCCAATCATGCCTACGAGGACCAGAATGCTCGACGTTGGAGGCGCATTCGGAAGGAGCTAGGGAGTCTCCTCGGGAGCAACGAACGGGAGAGCGTCACCATGAGCCTGAAGAAGGAATTGGACGATCATTGTGACGCGATCTTTCGTACAGCCTGGAAGCGGCGAAAAGGAACCAAGGTGCCGGAAGACACCTCGCTCACATACTCGAACGATGGCATCGATCTGGAAGGGGCCGTGCTTTACGCTGACCTGGCGGCATCCACAGCACTTGTGGACAAATGGATAAAACCGTTCGCGGCAGAAGTCTACAAGACCTTCCTGCACGTCGCCGGTCGGATCATTCGATCTGAGGGCGGCGAGATCACTGCCTACGACGGTGATCGGATCATGGCGGTTTTCATCGAGGGCAACCAGCGTAGAACGGCAGCAGTTCGGGCTGCGCTAAAGATCAACTATGGGGTAAACGAAATTGTCCAGAAGCGCTTGAAGGCAATGTATGCGCACGAAGATTATGTAGTTAGTCATACCTGCGGTGTCGACTTCTCGACCTTAATGGTTGCCAAAACTGGTGTTCGGGGTGCCAACGACCTCGTTTGGGTTGGTAGGGCCGCAAACTACGCGGCAAAGCTTTGCTCTATTCCGGATAACTATCGCACTTGGATAACAGCTGAGGTTTACGACCATATGCTCGCGGAAGCTAAGGTCGGGGGACTATATCAATCCGATATGTGGATACAGCGTAGCTGGTCTGACATGGGCAGTCAGCGAATCTATTGCTCGAATTGGCACTGGGGTTTTGTGTGATGGATCGATTGGGTTTTGCCGAGCGACAGCTCGATCGCGTGCACAGCTTCTTTCCTCGCATTGATGCTAAGGTCACTGCGGTTGCAGCATGGCTGTCGATCGAGGTGGCAGTCGCCGCGCTGAATACAAAGCTGGATGATCTGAGCGTCGCCTATGTATGGGTTCCGTTCTCCGTTTATGTGCTTGCGAGTGCTGCTTCGGCCGCACGCGTGTGGCAGTGCGTATTTCCTGACTCTAAGGGCGGACAGGGATCGTTGATCTATTTCGGCGCAATTGCCGGTCGCACCGAGGGAGCGTTCCGCAACGAATTCAAGGCTATCGGTGAGACCGATCTGTTGGACGATGTCATAGGACAGGTTTGGCGGAATGCAGAGATTGTCTGCGCGAAGTACACCGCCGTGCAAAGTTCCATTCGCTGGTTGACCATTTCTCTTGCCGCGTTGGTAGCTACACTAATCGCCACCTCCATCTTGCACCATTCTCTTCCGTCGTTTCCAGGCGCCTAAGCACCGTAAGTAACTCAGGCGCGCCCTTGTAGAATGGCTTTCTACAAGGGCACGCCATAGCCACCGCCCCGCGCGCCCGACGACATGGCAGGCGCAATGGCCGCCAGCTCCACCACCGTCGACCTGTCGCGCCTTCCCGCGCCGACGCTGATCGAACAGCCCGGTTTCGAAGCGGTGCTCGCCGCCATGGTGGCCGACCTCAAGGCACGCCTGCCGATCCTGACCGCGCTGATCGACTCCGACCCGGTCATGAAGCTGCTCCAGGTCACCGCCTATCGCGAGGTCCTTCTCCGGCGCGCGTTTCAGGATGCCGGGCTGCAGCTTTTCGTCGCATATGCGACCGGGGCCAACCTCGATCATCTGGGCGCACTGGTGGGCGTCGCCCGCCTGACGCTCACGCCGGCCGACCCCGTCACCGGCGCACCGGCGATCATGGAGAGCGACGACGCGCTGCGCCAGCGGATCGTTCTGGCACCCGAAAGCTTCACCGTCGCCGGCCCCGAACTGGCCTATGTCGCGCGTGCGAAGGCGGCCGATGCAGGCGTGCTCGATGCCAGCGCGACCAGCCCCGCGCCCGGCGAGGTCCTGGTGTCGGTGCTGGCGCGCACCGGCGATGGCAGCGCGTCGGCGGTGCTGGTCGACGCGGTGCGCGCGGCCGTCACCGATCGTGCCGTTCGCCCGCTGGGCGATCTGGTCACGGTCGCCTCGGCCGATATCGTCCCGTTCGCCGTCTCGGCCTCGCTGATCACCTTCGCCGGTCCCGACCCCTCGTT
>DASVUT010000359.1:0-1531 GCA_036386955.1 Sphingomonas sp.
ACGACAAGGCCAACTCGCTCCACGGCGGGACTAAGGGGTTCGACAAGCATAATTGGCGGGTGGTTTCCGTGAAGAGCGGGCCGGTCGCGAGCGTCGTGCTGTCGCATCGCAGCCCCGACGGCGACCAGGGCTATCCCGGCCAGGTCAACGCCACCGTCACCTACGCGCTCGACGAGGCCGGCTCGCTCACCATCACCTTCGACGCGACGACCACCAAGCCGACGGTCGTCAACATGACCAACCACGCGCTGTTCAACATGGCCGGCGACGGCGCGCCCGGCGGCGCGACCGCGAACCGGCTGACGATCCCGGCGCGCGCCTACACTCCTGTCGACGCAGCGCTGATCCCGACCGGCGAGCGCCGCCCGGTCGCGGGCACCGTGTTCGACTTCACCCGCCCGCGCGTCGCCGCCGACGGCCTGCGCGACGGGCGCGACGAGCAAATCCGCTTCGGTCGCGGCTACGATCACAACTTCGCGCTCAACAAGGGGCTGACGCCGACGCCCGAGCTCGCCGCGCGATTGGAGGACCCGGTCTCGGGCCGCGTGCTCGAGGTGCTCAGCACGGAACCGGGCGTCCAGTTCTACAGCGGCAACTTCCTAGACGGCACGATCGTGGGCAAGGCGGGGCGCGTCTACCGCATGGGCGACGGCATCGCGCTCGAGCCGCAGAAGTTCCCGGACGCGCCCAACAAGCCTGATTTCGTCTCCGCGCGCATCGACCCCGGCCGGCCCTATCGGCACGTGATGGTCTACCGCGTCTCCGTCGCCCGCTGAGGGAGCCTGCCATGTCCGAGATGCCTTCCCGCAAGCTGCGTTCGCGCGCTTGGTTCGACAATCCCGACAATGTCGACATGACGGCGCTCTACCTCGAGCGCTACCTCAATTACGGCCTGAGCCTCGCCGAGTTGCGGTCGGGCAAACCGATCATCGGCATCGCGCAGACGGGCTCGGACCTGTCCCCATGCAACCGCCACCACCTCGTGCTGGCCGAGCGCGTCAGGGCGGGCATCATTGAGGCGGGCGGCATCCCATTCGAGTTCCCGGTCCATCCGATCCAGGAGACCGGCAAACGCCCCACCGCCGGGCTCGACCGAAACCTCGCCTATCTGGGCCTCGTCGAGGTGCTCTACGGTTATCCGCTAGACGGCGTGGTGCTGACGATCGGGTGCGACAAGGTGACGCCCGCCTGCCTGATGGCGGCGGCGACGGTGAACATGCCCGCCATCGCCCTGTCCGTCGGCCCGATGCTCAACGGCTGGCACAAGGGCGAGCGCACCGGGTCGGGAACGATCGTCTGGAAGGCGCGAGAGCTGCTGGCGACGGGCGCGATCGACGACGAGGGGTTCATCAAGCTCGTCGCCTCCTCCGCGCCGTCCACCGGCTATTGCAACACCATGGGTACGGCGACGACCATGAACTCGCTGACCGAGGCGCTAGGCATGTCGCTCCCCGGATCGGCCGCGATCCCGGCGCCGTACCGCGACCGGCAGCAGAACGCGTACGAGACGGGCAAGCGCATCGTGGCGATG
>DASVUT010000360.1:0-2450 GCA_036386955.1 Sphingomonas sp.
ACACCGCCATCCCATGGCTGTGCGCCGCCAGGTTGTTGAGGAGCGCGGCATGGGTGATCACCACGCCGTGCGGAAACCGTGTCGATCCGCTGGAATATTGCAGATAGGCGATCGCCTCCGGGTCGGCCTGCGGCAGCGCGGCGGGCACCGCGGGGCGGCCTGCGAATTCGGACCAGTCGACCCCTTGCGTGCCCACCAGCCGCGCCGCCTCACCCGCCATCGCCGCCAGTTCGGGCGGATAGACCAGCATCATGGGATCGCAGCTCGACAGCTGGACGCGCAACTGTTCGATATAGGATTCACGCCCGCCAAAGCTCGTTGGCAGCGGCAGCGGCACCGGCCACGCCCCGGCGTAGACCGCACCGAAGAATAAGGCCGCGAATTCCGGGCCCGTTTCGGCCACCAGCGCGATGCGGTCGGCGGGCTTCACCCCCGCCGCGAGCAGGCGATACGCGCAATCGAGCGCGTCGCGGCGCAGATCGGCGAAGGGATAGGCCTGCACCAGCGTGCCACGCGCATCGTGGAAGTTCAGCCCGCGCGTGCCGCCGGCGGCGTAATCGAGCGCCTCGCCCAGCGTTCCGAAATCCGCGAACCGGCGTGGCAATGCGTCCAGCGTCGGGGTCGGATCGGTGTTCGGCGTCTCGATCGTCATTCCCCTTGGTTCCATTGTCTCAGCTACGCCTCAGGCGCGTGTTCGGATGCCACTCCATGACGCGCCGCCGTGTTCGCATTCCGATCCCAGTGTGGCACAAACGTGGCGCATGCCCCGTGATCGCGCCCTCAAACGACCCCCACCGCCGCTCGGCCCGGCCAGCCTGGAACGGCTGGCGATCCGTTATGTGGAACGGTTCCAGACCACGCGCGGCAAACTGGTCGACTATCTCCGCCGCAAGGTGCGCGAGCGCGGGTGGGAGGGGGAGCCCGCCGACCCCGAAGCACTGGCGCAGCGCATGGTGACGCTGGGCTATGTCGACGACCGCGCCTTTGCCGAGGCACGTGCGGCGGCGCTGGGCCGGCGCGGCTTGGGCGCGCGGCGCGTCACCGGTGCCTTGCGCGCGGCGCGGGTGGGGGAGGAGGACGCCGAACATGTCCGCCCCGCCGTGGAGGCTGACGCGACCGCCGCCGCGCTGCGTTTCGCCCGGCGCAAGCGGCTCGGTCCGTTCGGCGCTCCGCCCGTGGACCGTGCCGCGCGCGACAAGCAACTGGCGGCGATGCTGCGGGCGGGCCACCCGTTCGATCTGGCCCGCCGCGTGCTCGCCATGACCCCCGATGCCCCGGAACTGGATGATCCTGGCTAAAATGGGTTCACCACATGTTGCGGCGCACGACAGCCGTGCTAGCACGACCGCCACAGGGGTTTGTGTGTGATGCGAGGCGAGACCGAGTTCGACGACGCGCGTGATCCGGACGGGACGTCGGCCGATGCCGACCCTGCGCCGATCGCCGTTGCGGGTGTCGTCAAATGGTTCGACGTGACGCGCGGGTTCGGCTTCGCGGTGGCCGACGACGCTCGCGTCGGCGACATCCTGATCCATTTTTCCATCCTTCAGGCGCATAACCGCCGCAGCCTGCCCGAAGGCGCGCGGGTGGAGACGCTGTCGGTGCAGCGCGGGCGCGGGTTCCAGGCGCGCGAGATCGTGTCGATCGACCTGACCAACGCCGTCGAGGAACCGCCGCCGCGCCTGCGCGAACGCGGCGACCGGGTCGATCCGGTCACGCTGATCGATGCGGCGGGTGCCTTCGAGCCGGTCACGGTCAAATGGTTCAACCGGTTGAAGGGGTACGGATTTCTCGTGAGAAGCGCCGATGGCAGCGACGTGTTCGTGCATATGGAAACGCTAAGGCGGGCAGGCTTGGTGGCGGTCGAGCCCGAACAACCGCTGCGCGCGCGCATCGTCGAAGGACGCAAAGGTCCGTTGGCCGTCATGGTGGAGGGCGCGGCGTGAGGCACATCGTTGCCGCGCTGGCGCTGCTCGCCCTGCTGCCGGGGTGCAAGGGCACGGATGCCGCCTCGAACATAGCGGCTCCCGCCAAGACCTTGGCGGTGACGATCGAAGGTGCGGGCGGTCGTCACCGGTTCGACGTCGAACGCGCGACGACCAAGGAGGAACAGGCGCAAGGCCTGATGTACCGCACCGACCTGACGCCGCAGGGCGGGATGCTGTTCTGGCCCTATCCGCCCGATGGTGGCGCGCCCGTCGAGGCGAGCTTCTGGATGAAGAACACCCCGACCTCGCTCGACATCATCTTCATCCGCGCCGACGGCACGATCGCGCGCATCGCCGACAACACCACCCCCTTTTCCGATGCCCCGATCGCGTCGGGCGAACCGATCGCCGCCGTGCTCGAACTGGTCGGTGGCCGCACCGCCGAACTGGGGATCGGCGAAGGCGACCGGGTCAGCTGGCCGGGACGGAAATAGGATGCTGCGTGCACTGGTCGAAGTGCTC